>NZ_AHAM01000031.1 GCF_000236565.1 Mesorhizobium alhagi CCNWXJ12-2
CGGCAAGGTCGCGCAGATCCAGCGCGAGGACGCCGATCGCGCCGATGAGCAGGCCGCGAAATGCCCAGCGGACGACCTCGCCATCGTCGAAACGCGCGAAGTAGCGCATGACGGGGTTGCGCCTCGGCGTTTCGGAATTCGCCGCTGGCGTGGCGCCCGGCATCATGGGTCGACCCGCTTGCGTTCGGACAAGGTCAGCGGCGTCACGTTTTCCGCGGCGGGCCTTTGCTCCGGCGAAGCCGGATGCGGTTCGGCTACAGGCTCCTCGGCGACCGCTGCCTGGCGGCGGGCGAGCATCATCTCGTGCAGATCCAGCGAACGCAGCATGTCGCCCGCGGTGATGCGGTCGGCCTCCTCCATTCGGTCCTCGCCACGCCGCATGGCGCCATGCACAACGACCATGATGCCGACCAGCACGGCGGGCAGCAGGTCGATCGAGATCGCGCCGGCCCAGCTCGGTATGAAATCCGACGCGTAACGCAGCACCGCATCGGCCGAGGTCAGAGGAACATAACGGCGCTCGGCCACTTTCGGCTGGGCGAGGATTTCCGCCGCCGCATCCGACAGCGCTTTCGACTGAGCTTCCACGGAGCCGCGAATGGTCGCCATGACCGCATCCTGGCGGCCGGCAAGATCGGCTGAGCTTCCATCCGCCACCGGCGCGATGAAGCCGACGGAAAGGTCGGCGGCGGCGCGGCTGACCGAGGGCGCTATCGACGTCTGTTCCAGCGAGGCGATCACGCCGGAGAGCGCCACGGCTTCGGCCGCGAATCTATCCGAGCGCTCGGCGATCGCGCCGGGCGCCGAAACAAGGCCGCGCATGGCCGCGAGATGCTTCTGGCCCTGCTGGAACCCGGTCTGGATGGTTTCGCGCGAACCCTCGATCGTCGCTTCCAGTTCCCTCATCTGCGCCGACATCTGGCTCAAAAGCTGCACCACGCTGCCGGATCCCGACGTGCCGGTCAGCGCTCCGGAATTCTGTTCGTCCTGCGCCAGCCGCGCAAAACGTTCCGAAGCCCGCTGGATGTCGGGGAGCAGCGACAGCGCGCCGAGCGCGTTGCCATGCGCCTGGTCGAGATCGGCGGTGTAGTCCTCGAGCGTGATTGCGAGGTGCTGTTCCACGGCCGCCGAGCCGGCCAGCGCAGCCGCGTTGAGCCAGGACGACATTGCGACGATCATCAGCGAGCCGACCGCCATGATGCCGACCAGCGCCAGCCGCGAGGCGGCGTCGCGCATTTCCGGCAGGAAGCGGATCAGGTAGGTCCAGAAGCCGTACATCGCGACCGAAACGGAAACCGAGTAGATGACCGCCGCGAAGAACACCAAAGTCGCCGGGCCGTCGAGCAGGCTGCGGACGCCGAGATAGGTGTAGACGCCGCTGCCGAGCGCCAGCGTGGCCAGCACGAAGCGCGTCATGGTCTCAAGGGAAGCTATATGATCCTTCAGCCGGCGTGATTGAATGGCGGCCTGGCTCATCTGGTTCACCAATCGTTAATGCCTGCCATCATTGGCGGGAGAAAGATGACCAAATCAGGGCTGGAGCGCAGGGGCCAGCCCTTGCGCTTACTGGCAGGGGCCGCTTTGGAACGGGATTTCGCCCTGGTCGAAGCCGTACATGTAGCTCCTGCCCTTGAGCAGCCAGGGCGGACGGTAGCACTCCCGGACACCGGCGACCCGGTCGTCTTCATCGAGATAGACGACTTCCGGCTCGCCCGCGCTCGTGAACTCGGAAAGCTCCTTGGCCAGATGGCCTTCGCCGACGATGATGCGCTTGTAGCCGGCTGGGCTGTGGATGATGAGATTGCCGAAGCTGTCGGCATAGACGTGGTCGTGAAGACCGCCCGCCAAAGCCGGAGCCGATGCAAGTGCGGCTGATGCGAGCGCCAGGAACAGGCTTCTCAACGATGCGGAACGCATATGCGTCTCCATTGCTTGAGGTGATTTGCCTCCATCATCGCAAGTTAACGCTTTCTTAACCTTTGTTAAGAGCCTGCTCGTTCCGGCAGGGCGCAATTAAGGAACATGGTTAACGGGCTGCCCGCCACGGCTGTCGAGGGTGATTGATCTTCATGCGGCAAAGCGGATAGCTTGCGCGTCATGGTAGAAGAACGAATTCGCCGCGGCCGGTTGCCAGGCGTGCTCCTTGCCGTAGCCTGTGCATTGGCTGTCGCGTCGTGCCAGTCCGGTGGGGCGGAGTCGGAAGGGACCGCCGCGTTGGCCGAAAGCACGAGCGAGGCGCAGCCGCGCATGGCCAGCTACAACTGCGCCGGCGGCGCGCTGGTCACGGTGGAGAATTTCGGCTCTTCGGTGCACGTGGTCGGTCCGGAAGGGGAAAGCCTCGACCTTCCCGCATCGCCTGCGACCCAGCGCAACCGCTACGGCGAAGGCTCCGACGCGATCGTGATCGAAGGCCGCGAGGCGCTGTTGATGCAACGCGGACATGAGCCGCTCACTTGCATGCGCTGATTCGTCGGGGCAGCATGGCGGAAACGCCATCGGAGCGACGATGCGAAGTGTTTGACGCACTGCAGCAAAAGGCCCCGCATCTTCAATCGATTGAAGACTAAACGGGTTTGCCGAAACGGTTTTCCGGCTTTGACGCGGTGCAAAAAGCGCTTTAGAAGCCGGGTTGAAAAGTCGCATTCCGATGCCCCAATGCCGCATTCGGTTGCGATCCCGCAGATGCCGAAAGGGGAGCCATGAGCCACTCACCAGCCACCCGGCCGCATGCGCGTCCTTTGTCGCCGCATCTTACGGTCTATCGTTGGCCGGCGACGATGCTGATGTCGATCCTGCACCGGATCACCGGTGGCGCGCTCTATTTCGGAACGCTGCTCGTCGCCTGGTGGCTGATCGCGGCTGCGACGTCGGAGAACGCCTTCAACCTTGCCAACCAGGTTCTCGGTTCATGGGTCGGGCTGATCGTGCTGGTCGGCTATACCTGGGCGATGATGCTGCACATGCTCGGCGGGATTCGGCACCTGGTCTGGGATACCGGCGCCGGGCTGGAAAAGGATACTTCGACGCAGCTCGCCTGGGCGACGCTCGCCGGCTCCATCGTGCTGACGGTGCTGATCTGGGCCGGCTACCTCTGGCTCGGCGCATAGGAAGCCGCGATGTCCGACATGCGAACTCCCCTGAATAAGGTGCGCGGCCTCGGCTCGGCCAAGGACGGAACCGGTCATTTCTGGCGCATCCGGCTCACCTCGATCGCGCTCGTACCGCTTTCGCTGTTTCTTCTCGGCTGGATCCTCTCGGTCGGCGGCGCGAGCTACAGCGAAGTGCGGGCGGCGCTTGCCCAGCCGCTGATTGCGCTTGCGGCGTCGCTGTTCATCCTGATCAGCTTGGACCACATGCGGCTCGGCATGCAGATCATCATTGAGGACTATGTCCACGGCGAGGGCGCGAAGCTCACGCTGCTTATGCTCAACATCTTCTTTGCCGTGGCGGTCGGCGCGGCAAGCGTGTTCTCCATTCTCAAAATCGCATTCGGGGGCTGACCTGTGGCCAAGCAACGACCAGGCAACGGCGCGGCGTCAGCCGGCAAGGGTTACACGTTCGTCGACCACAAATTCGACGTGGTGGTGGTCGGCGCCGGCGGCGCCGGATTGCGCGCCACGCTCGGCATGGCCGAGCAGGGGCTGAAGACCGCCTGCATCACCAAGGTTTTCCCGACGCGCTCGCACACAGTCGCGGCACAGGGAGGCATCGCCGCCTCGCTGTCCAATATGGGGCCGGACAGCTGGCAATGGCACATGTACGACACCGTCAAGGGCTCCGACTGGCTCGGCGACGTGGACGCGATGGAGTACATGGTCCGCCAGGCGCCGGCCGCGGTCTATGAGCTCGAGCATTACGGTGTTCCCTTTTCGCGCACCGAAGAGGGCAAGATCTACCAGCGCCCGTTCGGCGGCCACATGATGAACTACGGCGACGGCCCGCCCGTTCAGCGCACCTGCGCCGCGGCCGACCGCACCGGCCACGCCATTCTGCACACGCTTTACGGCCAGTCGCTGAAGCACAATGCGCAATTCTTCATCGAGTATTTCGCGCTCGACCTGATCATGTCCGACGACGGCGTCTGCACCGGCGTCGTCGCCTGGAATCTCGACGATGGCACCATCCACCGCTTCGCCGCCAAAATGGTGGTGCTTGCGACCGGCGGCTACGGCCGCGCCTATTTCTCGGCGACATCGGCCCACACCTGCACCGGCGATGGCGGCGGCATGATCGTGCGCGCCGGGCTGCCGCTGCAGGACATGGAATTCGTGCAGTTCCATCCGACCGGCATCTACGGCTCGGGCTGCCTGATCACCGAGGGCGCCCGCGGCGAAGGCGGCTATCTCGTCAATTCCGAGGGCGAGCGCTTCATGGAGCGCTACGCCCCGTCGGCCAAGGATCTCGCCTCGCGCGACGTGGTTTCGCGCTGCATGACCATGGAAATCAGGGAAGGCCGCGGCGTCGGCAAGGAGAAGGACCACATCTTCCTGCACCTCGACCATCTCGATCCGGCGGTCCTGCATGAGCGGCTGCCCGGCATTTCGGAATCGGCGAAGATCTTCGCCGGCGTCGACGTGACGCGCGAGCCGATCCCTGTGCTGCCGACCGTCCATTACAATATGGGCGGCATCCCGACCAATTATTGGGGCGAGGTGCTGCGGCCGACACCGGAAAGTCCCGACGCCGTCGCGCCGGGGCTTATGGCGGTCGGCGAAGCGGGCTGCGCCTCGGTGCACGGCGCAAACCGGCTCGGCTCCAATTCGCTGATCGATCTCGTCGTGTTCGGCCGGGCAGCGGCGATCCGCGCCGGCCAGGTGGTCGACCGTGCAGCCACTGTCCCGGCCATCAACGAGGCCGCTGTCGAAAAGATCATGACGCGCTTCGACAAGATCCGCCACGCCGACGGCGGCACCCCGACGGCGTTCCTGCGCGAGAAGATGCAAAAGACTATGCAGGAAGACGCGGCCGTCTTCCGCACGCAGGAAACGCTCGAGCAGGGCTGCCGGCGCATATCCGCCATCTGGGCCGAACTGCCCGACCTCAAGGTCCACGACCGCTCGATGATCTGGAATTCCGACCTCGTCGAGACGCTGGAACTGGAAAACCTGATGGCCAATGCGCTTCCGACCGTGTACGGCGCGGAGGCCCGCAAGGAGAGCCGCGGAGCGCATGCGCGCGAGGATTTTTCCAGCCGCGACGATCTGAACTGGCGCAAGCATACGCTTTCCTGGGTCGACGAAGCGGGCAAGGTCACGCTCGGTTATCGTCCGGTACACACCGAAACGCTGCTCAGCGAAGCCGAAGGCGGCATCAGCCTTGCCAAGATAGCGCCCAAGGCGCGGGTGTATTGAGGAATGTGGTCTTCGCTGGCGCGCAACATAAGGTTTTGGTCAGTGACGATTCTTGTCTGCTGGGGACTTGGGATGGCTGATGCGTCGAATGGTGCCGCTGCTGAGACGGCTGGAGGCGGCTCGACCATCCTTCGCCACCAGGATCGGCCACTGGAATACCGGGAGAGCGCGCGCCGGCCTAAGCATTTCAACGAAATTCTCGAGCAGCTCCGGCCTTTGCTTGGTGAGCGCTACGTCATTGACGATTTGGGGTTCGAGAATGTGGTCAAAGTCGATCTGATCCTTTTCCCACCCGCCCCTGACCGTGACAACTGGACCATCGTAACAGTTGGCATGAGCGACCGGCCAATGACGGTTGCGGAGGCATTGTCTCCCGACGAGCAAAAAAGTTTTGAACTTGCAGAATTGACCATAAGCCTTCCGTCCGACGCGTTTTCGATCGATGCGACGGGCCGGATTGCCGAGGGGGAGCTTCGGAAAGGTCCGCATGCCTGGATCGTTGCCAATCTGGCTATTCTCGCCCATTTGCCACATGACTATCGTACATGGCTTGGCGTCGGTCATTCGATTCCGAATGGTGACCCGGCTGAACCTTATACGTCCTATGTGCCCTTCTCAGGCGTGATCATTGCCTCGCCCCTCCATTGGGCCGAACGCTATCGGACGATAGCCTCGTCGGAGGGCCCGATTAACATTCTTGCCGTTGTGCCGGTGTATGAAGACGAGATGAATTTCCTGCTGGCCAAGGGGTTTGATGCCCTCCACGCCGAGCTTGAAGCGTTCGGCTACACCGAAGTGATGTCGGAGACGCGACCCAATATCGGCAAAGTCCTCTCGTTGATCACGAAGTAAGGAACGACACATGGTCGAACTTGCCTTTCCCAAGAACTCGAAGATCCGCACGGGCAAGGCGTGGCCGGAAGGCGGCATCAGCCTCGCCAAGATCGCGCCCAAGGCGCGGGCGGCTTGAGGCTTCGCCATGGTGCCGGAAATCCTCGTCATCAATCTGGACAGAAGCCCGGACCGGCTTGAATTCATTGCATCGCAGATGCAGCGGCTCGGACTGGAATTCACCCGGTTGAAGGCGACCGACGCCACGATGATAAGCGACGATGAGTTCGATCGCCTCGGCGGCACCTATATGCGGCCGCTTTCGCGCACCGAGCTCGCCTGCCTGCACAGCCACAGCCGCGCCTGGCGGCACTGCGTCGACAGCAACGGGCCGGTGCTGGTGCTGGAGGATGATGTCGTGCTCTCCGAAAAACTGCCGTCATGGCTGGCGGAGCTGGACGATATCGACCTGCTCGACATTTTAAATCTCGAGACGCGCGGAGCGGAAAAGTGGGTTTCCCGGCGTCCGTTCTCCTCGGCTCCGAAAAGCGGGATCCGGCATTACCGGCTCTTCGTCGACCGCGGCGGATCGGGCGGATATCTGGTGCGGCCGGCGGCGGCGCGCCGGCTCCTGCAGAGGGCGAAGCACTACGCCGCGCCCTCTGACGCCTTCCTCAACCTCGCCGGCATCCCGCGTCTTCAGGCCGAGCCGGGGCTTGCGACGCCGCTTTACGCTTCGGCAGGCGCGCAGGACGGATTTCGCGGCGCTTTCAAAACAACCATATCCCAGCCGAGCAGGCAGTCGCGGCTCGATGCATTCGTGCGGCGGCCGCAATTCAAGCTGCGGCGGCTGGCGGGGCATTTCGCCATGACGGCGCGCAAACTCGGGACGTTGCCTCGCGGCGTCAAACGTCCCATCGCGGTCTGCCCGACCATTCTCGATCATGCAGCCAAGCGGAGCGCCTGAGCCATGGTAGAACTCACTTTGCCCAAGAACTCGAAGATACGCACGGGCAAGACCTGGCCCAAGCCGGAAGGCGCCATCAATCTGCGCGAATACCGGATCTACCGCTGGTCCCCGGACGACGGCGAGAATCCGCGCCTCGATACTTATTTCGTCGATCTCGACGATTGCGGGCCGATGGTGCTGGACGCGCTGTTGTGGATCAAGAACAGGATCGACCCGACGCTGACGCTCCGGCGCTCCTGCCGCGAAGGCATTTGCGGCTCTTGCGCCATGAACATAGACGGCGGCAATACGCTCGCCTGCACCAAGGGCATGGACGACATTTCGGGCGCGGTGAAGGTCTATCCGCTGCCGCACATGCCGGTGGTGAAGGATCTGGTCCCGGACTTGACCGTGCCCTATGCGCAGTTGACCTCGATCGACCCGTTCCTGAAGACGGTTTCGCCCGAGCCGGCCAAGGAATGGCCGCAGAGCTACGAGGACCGGCAGAAGCTCGACGGGCTCTACGAGTGCATCCTCTGCTTCTGCTGCCAGACTTCCTGTCCGAGCTACTGGTGGAATGGCGAGCGCTATCTCGGCCCTGCGGTGCTGCTGCAGGCCTATCGCTGGCTGATCGATAGCAGGGACGAGGCGGCGGGCGAACGGCTGGACAATCTCGAGGATCCGTTCCGGCTCTATCGCTGCCATACGATCATGAACTGCACGCAGGCCTGCCCGAAAGGCCTCAACCCGGCCAAGGCAATCGCCGAAATCAAGAAGATGATGGTCGAGCGCCGCGTTTGAGCGACGCCGCAGGCAGGTTGTTCAAAGTCGCTCGGCGGCCGGTTCGCTATCGGCAAAGACATCCGGCTGCGCGACGGCAAAGGTTTCGAGTTCCACCATGACCGAATCGATGTGAGCGGCCATTGCCGCCCGCGCGGCTTCGGGCTCGGCCTTGCGCAGAGCCTGGGCGATGGCGCTATGCTCCGCGAAGGTCAAAGCGTGGCGGCGCGGCGTGCCGAGCAGCCGGCGCACCCGGTCGAGCGCCAGGCGTGCTCGCTCGACGGTGGCGCGCATCCGGGGAAAGCCCACGGCGCTAATCAGAAGATCATGGAATTCGAGATCGAGCCGGTGGAAGCCCGGCCGGTCGCCGGCTTCCACCGCCATTTTCTGGCAACGCAGGTTGTTGTCGACCTCGGCCAGCAGCGCGGCATTGTTGCGGGTGGCCAGCAGCGCAAGCGCTTCGCCTTCGAGGGCACGGCGCAGGAACATGTTCTCGCGGGCGTCGGCAAGCCGGATCAGCGAAACGGTGGAGCCGCTCTGCGGCCTTATGTCGACCAGGCCCTCGGCCTTCAGCCGGGTGAAGGCTTCAGCCACCGGAAATCGCGAGACCCCGAACCGGGCGGTCAGCACCGCCTTGTCGAGCGCTGCGCCAGGCGGAATCTCCAGAGTGACGATCGCTTCCCTCAGCGCCTCGACGATGCGTTCGGTCGCGCTGCCGTCGATGCGCCGAGTGTTATTGGCGGGGCCGCGCGCCTCGATTTTCGAACCGATGTTCATGACGGCCGCGTGTTTCTCCTTGCGAAATGTACTGACATGTTAGTATGCTTGGCGTGCTGATCGCGTCAACTCGGGATTTGCGCTTTTCTCAATTACCGGAACGGGATCATGAATTCACAGCAGGCAATCGCCAGGACGCTCAGGCTGAGCAGCGAAGACAATGTTGTTGTTGCAGCCGAAAAGATCGAGAAGGAGCTTCCGATCGCTGCAGGCCTGGCGACGCGGCAGCGGATTCCCTTCGGCCACAAGATCGCTACACGCGCGATCGCCAAGGGCGAGCCGATCGTAAAATTCGGCCAGATCATCGGCTTCGCCAGCAGCCCTATCGAGGCGGGCGACTGGGTTCACGAACACAATGTCGAGATGCACGATTTCGAGCGCGACTATCAGTTCGCCATGGCCGCGCGTCCCGAAAACGTGCTGCCGGTCGAGGAGCAGGTTACATTCGAGGGATACCGCCGGGCCAATGGCCGCGCCGGCACACGCAATTATGTCGGCATCCTGACCAGCGTGAACTGCTCGGCCACCGTGGCCAAATATATTGCGGAAGCTGCTAACCGCGCCGGGATCGCCGAACATTTTCCCAATGTCGACGGTGTGGTCGCCTTCACCCACGGCACCGGTTGCGGCATGGCCGGATCCGGCGAGGGCTTCGACATATTGAAGCGTACGCAGTGGGGATATTCGGCCAATCCCAATCTCGGGGGTGTGCTGCTCATCGGACTCGGCTGCGAGACGTTCCAGATCGGCCGGCTGAAGCAGCTCTACGGCATTGAGGAGAGCGAGACTTTTCGCACCATGACCATCCAGGACACCGGCGGCACGAGGAAAACCATCGAGCAGGGCCTGGAGCGGGTCAAGGAGATGCTGGCTGTTGCCGACAAGGCGCGGCGCGAGACGCTGCCGGCCTCCGAACTTATGCTGGCGCTGCAGTGCGGCGGCTCCGACGGCTATTCCGGCATCACCGCCAACCCGGCGCTCGGGGTCGCAGCCGACATGCTGGTGAAGAATGGCGGCACGGCGATCCTGTCCGAAACGCCCGAGATATACGGCGCAGAGCATCTGCTCACCCGCCGCGCGAAGAACCGGGAGGTCGGCGAAAAGCTGGTCGAGCGCATCCGCTGGTGGGAGGACTATACCGCGCGCAACCACGGCGAGATGAACAACAACCCTTCACACGGCAACAAGGCCGGTGGCCTGACCACGATCCTCGAAAAATCGCTCGGCGCGGCTGCGAAGGGCGGCTCCACGACGCTGAACGCCGTCTACGAATATGCCGAGCCGGTCAGCGAAAAGGGCTTTGTCTTCATGGATACGCCGGGCCTCGACCCGGTGTCGGCGACCGGCCCGGTGGCCGGCGGGG
>NZ_AHAM01000030.1 GCF_000236565.1 Mesorhizobium alhagi CCNWXJ12-2
TACGATTCGGTGCGCGATGTCTGGCTGCGGTCCGGCCTCAATGTAGGGGAGATCGAACGGCTCGCCGAAGCCGACGCATTTCGCTCGATCGGGCTCGATCGGCGTGACGCGCTGTGGGCCGTACGCGCGCTCGACGGGAAGAGCGCTGCCGAAAAGCTGCCGCTGTTCGATCGTCCCGAAATCCGCCTGCGCGACAACGAACCCGAAACAAGGCTGCCCGTGATGCCTCTTGGCGAGCATGTCATTCACGACTACCGGTCGCTCGGTCTTTCGCTCAAGGCGCATCCGATTTCCTTCTTCCGCGGGTCCCTCGACAAAGCAGGCATAACGCCCAATGCCCGTCTCAAGGACGTGGCGGATGGCAAACGTGTTTCGGTGGCCGGCCTTGTGCTTGTTCGGCAGCGGCCGGGAACGGGAAATGCGATTTTCCTGACGCTCGAGGACGAAGAGGCGGTCGCCAATATCATCGTTTGGCCGAGGATTTTCGACCGTTTCCGCGCGGTCGTCATGGGTTCACGCTTCATCCGCGTCAGCGGCCGGCTGCAATCGGAATCAGGCGTCATCCACATTGTGGCGGAGAAGATCGAGGATCTTTCCCACTGGCTGGCCGAGCTCTCGGAGGAAGCCCAAATCGCCGCCGCGGCCGGTCCGGGCGGGCCAAATGGTCGGGCAGGGCGCAATTTTCTCACGCAACGGGGAAAAAAGACGCCGTCAGCCGCAAACGATCATGAGGAGCTGTCACGGAAGGCGAGCAGCGTCATGCCCAAAGGGCGCAATTTCCAGTAGCTCCGAAGCAGGAGTCCGGACCGGCGCAACCAAGTTTCGGCAAGAATACTTTCGCAAACTGCGACCGGTTCGATCGGAATGGTCTAGGATGGATTGTTCCGCGCCCGGAACCGGCGCTCCGGCATCGAATCCGGGTCTGGATCCGTATCCGAGCCGCCATTCATCGCCAATTGCATGAACACCGTGTCCAGCCAGCGGCCATGTTTGTAGCCGGAGCCTTCGAGCCTGCCGGAATGGCTAAACCCCATTCTCTCATGCAGTTTCACCGATGGGCTGTCCGGCCTGCCGTCGCCGATCACCGCGATGATCTGGCGAAAGCCGAGCGCTCTCGTGTCGGCGATCAGCCGCTCCAGCAGGGCCCTGCCAACGCCACGGCCCTTGGCCTCGGGCGCCACATAGATCGAATCCTCGACGATGAAGCGATACGCTGGCCGCGGCCTGAAGGCGCTTGCATAGGCGTAACCGACAATGCCGCCATCGGCTTCCGCGATGATGTAGGGATAGCCGGATGAAGTCAGCGCCGCAAAGCGTGCGCCCATCTCGCTGCGTGTCGGTGGCTCGAGTTCGTAGCTCGCCGTGCCGTGCTCCACCGCGTCGGCGTAGATTTCGGTGATCCGGTCGAGGTCAGTCTCCACCGCGTCTCTAATGAAAATGCCCATAAATTGTGCAATCCCTATCTCCTGCTTCGATTGAAGCAGGGGCGGGCGCAAAAGAAAAGGGCGGCCTTTGGGCCGCCCTTGGCTGGTTTGCTGGTCCAGGACGAACTATTCGCGGTTGCCCAGGAACGACAGCAGGAAGGCGAACAGGTTGATGAAGTCGAGATAGAGCGTCAGCGCGCCCATGGTGGCCTTGCGGCCGGCGACCAGCACGTCGTCGCCCTCGAAATACATCTCCTTGATCTTCTGCGTGTCGTAGGCGGTCAGGCCCGAAAAGACCAGCACGCCGATAGCCGAGATGGCGAACTGCAGAGCCGAGGACTGCAGGAAGATGTTGACCACCATGGCGATGATCAGGCCGAACACGCCCATGACGAGGAACGTGCCCATGCCGGACAGATCACGCTTGGTGGTGTAGCCCCACAGCGACAGCGCGCCGAAGGCGGTCGCCGTGATGAAGAAGGTCTGCACGATGCTTGCCGATGTGTAGACCAGGAAGATCGACGACAGCGACAGGCCCATCAGGCCGGCGAAGATCCAGAACGTGGTCTGGGCGGCCGAAACGCTCATCGTGTGGACACGGGCGCTCAGGTAGAAGACCATGCCGAGCGGCGCCAGCATGACCACCCAGCGCAACGGCGAGCCATAAAGCAGCGCCCCTGCATTGGTCAGCATCTTGCCGTTGGCAAGGGTGGCCACCGCGCTCGCGGGATCGTTGGTGGTCGCCACCATGACGGTGCCGAGCGCGGCCAGGCCGGTGATTGCGAGGCCAAGCGCCATAAGGTTGTAAACCTTGAGCATGTAGGCGCGCAGGCCCTCGTCGATAGCGGCATCGGCGCGGGAGCCCGCTACCCCGACGCGTGCCTGATAATTGCGAAGGTCAGCCATGATTTCCTCTATTGCTTTGCCCCGTCCGGTGTCGGGTCTCAACGACCCAGGCGCCGCTGGCGGGGACTCCAGCATGCCTGAGGCGGAATATGATGCTTCTTTCGAGTTAGGACAAGACCCGTTACACGCCGCAACCCCGCGTGAACGTCCAAATCGACAAGCAAAACGCTGAATCCAGCCAGGCGGTCGCCCCTCTCGCTTGGGTTGCGTCCCTACAGATTGCGCAGAACCGGCGCGGCCTTGTGGCCCAACACCCGCCATGTCCCGACCAGGCCGATGCCGACCGTCAGCACCAGCGCGAACAGGATCGTCGACGCGGCCACCTCCGGCAGGAAACTGGAAGGGAGCGTCATGATCCGCGCCACGATGAACCAGGCGGCGATGCCACCGGCGAAAAGCGCGAAGAGCGCGGTTGCGAGCCCGATCAGCAGATATTCGAAGGAGAAGGCCGCGATCAGCGTGCGCCGCGTCGCGCCCAGCGTCTTCAGCACCACCGCATCGTGTATGCGGGCGCGGTTGCCGGCTGCCAGCGCTCCCGCCAGCACCAGCACCGAGGCGATCAGCGCCACGCTGGCTGCGGCGCGTATCGCGGTTCCCAGTTGCGCGACGATGCGGTTGACCACGTCCAGCGCGTCCTTGACCCTGACCGTGGTGACGGTGGGGTATGCGCGCGTCACCACATTGAGGATGCGCGATTCGTCTGCCGCAGTAGCGCCTTCCACCGAAAGCGTAGCCAGCCAGGAATGCGGCGCGCCGGCAAAAGTGTTGGGCGAGAACACCATGACGAAGTTGATGCCCATCGATTCCCACTGCACCTCGCGGAAATTGGCGATCCTGGCGGTGACGTTGCGGCCAAGCACGTTCACGGTGACAGTGCCGCCGATCTCCAGGCCGATTTCGCGAGCCTCGTCCGCCGAGAAGGACACCAGAGGCTCGCCGTCGTAGTCTTCCGGCCACCACTCGCCCTGCGACAGCGTCGCGTTTTCGGGAATGGTCGCCGAGTAGGTGAGGCCGCGATCGCCGCGCAGCACCCATGCGCCTTCGGGGGGCACTTGCATCGTCTGCACGTCGACGCCGTTCAGCGCCATGATGCGCCCGCGCAGCATCGGCACACGCATCAGCTTGCCAGCAGGCGCCGCTTCCTGCACGAGCGCCGCGAAAGCATCGACCTCGCCGGCCTGGATGTCTACGAAGAAGAAGTTCGGCGCGCGCTCAGGCAGGCTGCCTGCGATCTGCCGCCTGAGATTGCCGTCGATCAGCGCCAGCGTGACCAGCAGCGTCAGGCCAAGCCCCAGCGACAGCACGACCGAAGGCGTCAGTGCGCCCGGCCGGTGAATGTTGCCGATAGCCAGACGGAGCGCGGTGGAGCGCACGCGCGGCGACTTTCTTGCCAGCCACTGCACGGCTACGCCGACGCTGCGCAGCACGATGAAGGCGAAGATCGTGGCGCCGACGAAGATCGCGGCAATCCGCCTGTCGCCGGAAAACCAGATCGCCAGGAGCGCTAGAATGACGGCAAGGCCGAGCGAGGCGGCGACATAGGCGAGCCTCGGCAGGCCGCGGCCGCCAAAGCCCATTTCACGAAACAGCGCGGTCGCCGGGACGTCGCGCGCCCGCCCAAGCGGCAGAAGCGCGAAAGCCAGCGTGACCAGCACCCCGAACAGCGCCGCCATGGCGAGCGCCATCGGATAAAACCCGCCTTCGGCCGGCACCGGGATGATCGAGGACAGGACAGCGCCCGCGGCGAAAGGCATCAGCGCGCCGAGCGCCAGGCCGGCGATGATGCCGATGCCGGCGATGATCAGGATCTGGACGAGATAGACGGTAAAAACAAATCCACCGGACGCGCCGAGGCTCTTGAAGGTGGCGATCACGCCGCGCTTGCCGTCGAGATATGCGCTGACCGCGTTGGCGACGCCGACGCCGCCGACGACCAGAGCCGTCAGCCCGACCAGCGTCAGGAATTGCGAGAACCGCTCTATGTTGGACGCCAGCGCAGGCGCGGCATTGCTGCGCGTCCTGACGCTCCATCCTGCTTCCGGAAAGCGCTCCGCCGCCACGTCCCGGATCGCTACGAGATCCGCCTCGGTCGAATTGGGGGGAAGCCGAACCTTGTAGGCATGCTCGACCAGGCTGCCCGGCTGGATCAGGCCGGAAGCGCGCAGCCCTTCCAGCGACACCATCAGCCGGGGCGCGAAGCCGAACCCGTCCGAGATGGCGTCGGGTTCGGCGACGATCCTGGCGCGCACCTCGAACGTCGCGCTGCCGAGCTTGATCCGGTCGCCAAGCTCGATGCCCATCCGCTCGAAGAAGATGTCGGGCGCTGCCGCTCCAAAAGCGCCGGCTCTTTCGCCGAACAGCTCTGCCCGGGACAGCGCCGGCTCGGTCAGCAAGGCGCCGTAGAGCGGATAGGCGTCGTCGACCGCCTTGACCTCGGCGAGAGACTGGTCGGAGCCGTCCTCGAGCCGCGCCATCGAGCGCATGTTGGCGCTTTCGGCAAGCGTGCCCAGTTGCGCAACGAAGGCGCGCTCTGCATCCGTCATCTCGCGCTGGTTCAGTTCGAAGCGTATGTCGCCGCCGAGCAAGGTTTGGCCCTCATTGGCTACGCCCGCCGTGATGGCGCGCGCGACCGAATTGACGCCGCCGATCGCCGCTACACCCAGCGCGATGCAGGTCAGGAAGATCATGAAGCCGGAAAGCCCGCCGCGCATTTCCCGCAGCGAGAAGCGAATGGCGAGCTTCAGCGTTTGCGAGAGCGGCATCAGGCCGACACCGCGACCAGCGGAGCAGCTTCGATGCGGCCGGAGCGCATCGACACCTGCCGGGCGCAGCGCGATGCCAGCGCCGGGTCATGCGTCACAAGGACCAGGGTCATGCCACGCTCGCGCGCCTTGGCGAACAGCAAATCGGCCACCTGCCGGCCGGTCGCCTGGTCGAGGTTTCCGGTGGGTTCGTCGGCGATCAGGATGCGCGGTTCGGGCGCCAGCGCACGGGCGATCGCCACGCGCTGCTGCTCGCCGCCCGACAATTCGCCGGGATAGTGGGTGACGCGATCGGCAAGGCCGACGGCCTCTAGTTCGCGTGCGGCGATCTCGAAAGCGTCCATGCGGCCGGCAAGTTCCAGCGGCACAGCGACATTTTCCAGCGCGGTCATGTTGGGAATCAGATGGAAGGACTGGAAGACGATGCCTATGTTGCGGCCGCGAAACGCCGCTATCTGGTCTTCGCTCCTGCCGTTCAGGACTTCGCCGGCGATGCGAACTATGCCGGCGTCGACCCGCTCCAGCCCGGCAAGCACCATCAGCAGGGTCGACTTTCCCGAGCCCGACGGCCCGACAATGCCGGTCGCCTCACCGGCGGTGACATCGAGGCTGACGCCCTTCAGGACATGGACCGAGGAAGCCCCTTCGCCGAGCGTCAGCGACACGTCCTTCAGGTGGATGACGGGTTCTGTCACGGAAAATCTGTCCTATATGGAGGAGACGAAGCCGGAAGCGCTTTCGTCATATGGGTTGTTGGTCATGGCATTCAAACGTCCGGCTCCGGCTTTGCTCGCCGCCATTGTCGTCTGGTTCTCATTTTTATCTCCGGTCATGGCCGAGCCGCACCAGATCGTCGGCTTCGGCGACAGTCTGATGGCCGGTTACGGCCTCAATCCGGGCGAAAGCTTTCCCGAAAAGCTTGAAAAGGCGCTACGCGCCAGAGGTCACGATGTCGTGATCGGCAATGCCGGGGTTTCGGGCGACACGACCAGCAGCGGGCTCTCGCGGCTCGACTGGTCTGTGCCGGACGGGACCGACCTGGTCATTCTGGAGCTTGGCGCAAACGACATGCTGCGCGGTGTCTCACCCGAGATCACCGAAAAGAACCTCGACGAGATGATCGCGCGGCTGAAGGTGCGGAATATCGCGGTTCTCTTGGCCGGCATGCGCGCTGCGCCAAATCTCGGACCGGATTATGCCGCCGCTTTCGATGGCATCTATTCGCGGCTGGCGGAAAAGCACGGTCTTCCACTCTATCCGTTTTTTCTCGATGGCGTCGCTGCCGATCGCAGCTTTCTGCTGGAAGACGGAATGCACCCGAATGCGGCCGGCATCGATCGCATGGTCGAGCGTTTCCTGCCCGCGGTGGAAAAACTGATAGCGGAGCGGCCGGACGGTAGTTGACGCCGCGTGCTGGAACACAGCGCCTGCTGAAAATGTTGAGCGAATGTAACCAATAAACAGCTTGCGGCCCGTCCGGATCGGTGATTCGCTGGTCTCGAGATTTCGATTCGATGAAGGGAGCCTGGCAATGCCGCGACTTTTCACCGCCCTCGAAATTCCCCGCGATGCCGCATTGTCCCTCTCCCTGCTCCGCGGCGGCCTGCCCGGAGCGCGCTGGGTCGATGTCGAAAATTACCACCTCACGCTTCGGTTCATCGGCGATGTCGAAGGCCATGTCGCCGACGAAATCGCCAATGCGCTGGACAGGGTGCGGCGGCCCTCCTTCTCGCTGGCCCTGTCCGGCGTCGGAGCATTCGGCTCGAAAAAGCCGCACGCCGTCTGGGCCGGGGTCACCGCATCGCCCGACCTCAACGCCCTGCAGGCGGAAATCGAGCGCATCTGCCAACGTGTCGGCCTAGCCGCTGACCCTCGCAAATTCATGCCGCATGTCACGCTCGCCCGGTTGAGGAATCCCAACCCGGTCGATGTGGCGCAGTATCTCTCGGCGCGCGGCAATTTTTCGACGATACCGTTCAAGGTCACCCGCTTCGTGCTGATGTCGTCGCGCGATTCCGTCGGCGGAGGACCCTATGTGGTGGAAGAGGTCTGGCCGCTCATTGGCGCCGACCCGCGCTCCAGTCTGTCGGCCAGCTTTTCCGAAGCCTGGCGAACCATGCGGTAGACCGAGGCGAAGCCGTCGGCCCCGCCGTAATATGGGTCCGGCACCTCGCTTGTGACGCCTTCGGCGAAATCGAGAAACAGCAGGATCTGGCCTTTGGCATCCGGCGGCGCCAGCGCCTTCAGGTCTTCGACGTTCGAGCTGTCCATCCCGAGGATGAGGTCAAAGCGGTGGAAATCCTCAGGCACGACCTTGCGCGCCTGTTGCGCCGAAATGTCGATGCCGTGGCTGGCCGCGATCGCAATCGAGCGTGGATCGGGTGCGGAACCGTGATGCCATCCGCCGGTTCCGGCGGAATCGACGAGATAGGCGCTTTCGGTGCCGCGCGATGCCGCTACGGCGCGGAACACCCCCTCGGCCAGCGGCGAGCGGCAGATATTGCCGAGGCAGACGAAAAGTATGCTGGTGTGCGCCTTTGCGATCATCGATCGTCCGCTGTGATGACAGGACGGAACTCGATTAACACGGTGGCGGAAAATGGCCAGAGAGAAACTTGCCAGGCTGATGAACCGCTGCGGCGGCGCTCTTGCGCGGCGCGCATCTTGCGAAAGCCCGAGCCATTTACCACATTTCCGCTGTCGAGGAGGCAAAAGGCATGGCTACGGCAAACAATTTCGGCTTCCGCATGTTCGGCGGGGGCAACGACGATCCCGAGAACGATGTGCGGGCAAGGTTCTGGCAAACCGCCAAGCGGGCAGCGCGACAGGTGCCGTTCATGGACGAAGTGGTCGCCGCCTACTACTGCGCGCTCGACAGCCGGACGCCGTTGCGCGCAAAGGGCACGCTGCTCGCCGCGCTTGCCTATTTCGTTCTGCCCGCGGACACCATCCCCGACTTCATCCTAGGCCTCGGCTTCACCGACGACATTGCGGTGTTGACCGCCGCGATCGCCACCGTGAAGGCGCATGTCACCCCGGCCCATCGCCAAGCCGCCCGCAAGGCGCTGGCCGAGCTGGATTGAGCGATTTTTGCCGTTCCGGTTCTGACGCACGGTTTCACTCTGAAACGAAAAGTCAAACTCTTGCCTTTTTTCCCGTCTTGAACAGCACATGGGACGAACGTCGGGCCGTGCAAGCGGTCGTGGCGTCTGGATGGCGGTAGTGCCAAATGGCCGAAACGGATCCTTTTTTGGAGCACGGTTCACCATTTGGTAACCCAGATTAAATCAAAATGAACCGAACGGCAGGGCCCGGATCCGGCCTGCCCCCGCATACCATGCGAAAAGACAGGGAAACGGTAGTAATGCGCGGATTGATTGCGACGATTTCGAGCCTGATCCTGGTTGCGAGCGCCTTGCCGGCGCTGGCCCAGTCGGCTACCAAGATCGGCCAGCACAGCGCCTGGGGCACCTACAGCTATCAGGCAAACAACGGCAAGGTTTGCTATGTGCTGACCGTGCCGACCGACAAGCAGCCTTCCAACCTCGATCATGGCGACATCTTCTTCTTCGTCAGCCAGCGGCCGGGGCAGGATGTCTCCTTCGAGCCGCAATTCATCGCCTCGTATGATTTCCAGGAAAATTCCAAGGTATCGGTCACCGTCGGCGACAAGTCCTTTTCCATGTTCACTCGCGGAAAATCCGCCTGGGTGGAGAATGCCGCGGAGGAGCCGCTGCTGATCGCGGCGATGAAGGCCGGCTCCGACATGAAGGTCGCGGCCAAGTCCGGACGCGGCAATCCGACCAATTACGCATTCTCATTGAAGGGCATCTCAGCAGCGCTGAGCTCTATCGCCGGCTGCAAATAACGACTGCCAGTTTGGTTCAGAAGGGCCGGACCATCGTCCGGCCCTTCGCGTTCCTGCCGCGGCGTGACGCAGCGGCCTCGCCGTGATATGTGCGCGGCAAAGTTAGACAAACCGGCTTCGGCCCACCATATGGCGTCGCCATGACCCTTTCGCTTGATCTCACCGCCAATCCTACGCGCGATATGCTGCGCGCCCGCGCCGTCATGCCGGCAAAAGGGTCGCTGATAGGCCTGTCGCGTGCCGAACTCGGCGAGGCGTTGATCTCGGCCGGCGTGCCAGAGCGCCAGGCAAAGATGCGCGTCCAGCAGCTTTGGCACTGGCTCTATGTGCGCGGTGTTTCGGATTTCTCCGAGATGCTCAACATCTCCAAGGATCTGCGCGCGACGCTGGAGCAGCATTTCACCATCGCCCGGCCAGAGATCGTCGAGGAGCAGATCTCCAACGACGGCACGCGCAAATGGCTGTTTCGTTTTCCGCCGCGCGGAGCAGGCCGTCCGGTCGAGATCGAGACGGTCTACATTCCGGAAGAAGGCCGCGGTACGCTGTGCATTTCCAGCCAGGTCGGCTGTACGCTGACGTGCTCCTTCTGCCACACCGGCACGCAGAAGCTGGTGCGCAATCTGACGGCCGAAGAAATCCTCGCCCAGCTTCTGACGGCGCGCGACCGGCTCGGCGATTTTCCCGAGCGCGGCACGCCCGACGGCGCCATCGTGCCGGCCGAGGGCCGCAAGGTCACCAATGTCGTGATGATGGGCATGGGCGAGCCGCTCTACAATTTCGAGGCGGTCAAGAAGGCGCTGCTGATCGCCTCCGACGGCGATGGGCTTTCCCTGTCGAAGCGCCGCATCACGCTGTCGACCTCCGGCGTCGTGCCCGAAATCTTCCGCACCGGCGACGAGATCGGCGTCATGCTGGCGATCTCGCTGCATGCGACCAATGACGACCTGCGCGACCTCCTGGTGCCCATCAACAAGAAGTATCCGCTGAGCGAACTGATCGCCGCCTGCCGCGCCTATCCCGGCCTGTCGAACGCGAAGAGAATAACGTTCGAGTATGTGATGCTGAAGGACGTCAACGATTCCATCGAAGACGCCAAGGCGCTGATAAAGCTGCTGCGCGGCATTCCGGCAAAAATCAATCTGATCCCGTTCAATCCGTGGCCCGGCACCAACTACCAGTGCTCGGACTGGGAAACGATCGAGAAATTCGCCGATTACATCAACAATGCCGGCTATGCCTCACCGATCCGCACCCCGCGCGGCCGCGACATCCTCGCCGCCTGCGGCCAGCTCAAATCGGAATCCGAGCGCATGAAGAAGGTCGATCGCCTGGCGCTCGAAGCCATGATGATCGCCGGTCACGGCGAGGCGTGACCAGGGCCAACTGGGCTACTTCGCCTGCGCCGTCAGGATCTTGAGCGCGAAGGCCGAAAACACACCGGCGAATAGATAGTCCACCACCCGGGTCACCGTCGGGTTCTTCTTCAGAAGCCCGGCGAACTTGTCGGCGGCGATCACCATCGGCGCTGTCACCGGCAGCGACAGCGGAATGAACAGCAGGCCGAGGAAAAGCAGTTTTCCCGGTGCGTTCGGATCGTTGGCCGAGACGAATTGCGGCAGGAACGTCATGAAGAACAGGATGATTTTCGGGTTCAACAGGTTGATTCCGAGCCCGGTCGCCCAGTTCTGGAACAGGCTGCGGCCCGAGCCCGCCTTCTTTTCAGGCGAGAAGGCCGAGCCGTTGCGGATCGCCTGATAGGCCAGCCACACCAGATAACCCGCGCCAAAGATTTTCAGCACCAGGAACGCCTGCGGCGAAGCGACGATCAGGGCCGACAGCCCGAGCGCCACCAGCGCGGTGTGGATTATGACGCCGGTCATCGCGCCGAACATGCAGGCGAAGCCTGCAGCGCGGCCTGCCGAAAGCGCCCGCCCGACGAATAGGGTCATGTCCGGCCCGGGCGTGATCGCGATGATGAAGGTCGCGACCGCAAACTGGACTATGATGCTGGCTTCCGGAATGAACGGCATGGTGCGGACCTCACGCGACGGCGTTCAATATCCGAATCTCGGCAGACACACCAGCGTATTGATCTACTGAACCGCGCCCCGCAGTTCCGCATCCTTCGCGATAGCGGGCTCGCGGATCTCATAGGCAAGGCCGTTCCACATCCAGTGGCTCGGCTCGGCGCCGCCACCTTGGACCAACGTGACAAGGTCGGGCCAACCGTCGGCCGAGGTTTTCGGGTCGAGGTAAAGCGCCATGCCTTCGCTGTTGTAGACCTCACGCCAATCTTCGCTCGCGCCCTGGCGTGCAAAGCCGCTCAGCGTGCAGCCCGACTCGCCGTAGTAGCGGCTGGACCCGCAAAGCGAGGCAAAGACCATCTCGGCGTCCTGCGCGACTTTGACCGAGGCCGCCGAGAGGAGCGGCTGCTTGCCGGTGGCCTCGCTGAACAATGCCGCTTCGTCGGCCATGAGCTTTGTCGCGGTTCCGATGGATTGATCCGTTTCCGAGAGAGCGACGCTTTGATAGGCCGACATGTCGACTGCGCTGCAACGGGGCGCGATCGCGTCAAGCACCGCGCGCGACCCCCTCAGCGAAAACACTGCAGCTGGCTCTCCGCCGAATGCGAAGGAGAGCCTGTTGCCTGCCTTCAGGGGTTCAAGCATTTGGAATGGAATGGCGATCGTCACAACGCCGGGACTCAAGCTTGCCTTGGCGGGCAGGTCGACGCCATCTACGGTGACCACCACATCGGTTTCATGGAGGAGAGTTGCCGACGTAGCCTCGACGCGCAGGCGAAAGCTCCAGCGCTGTTCGGCACAGGAAAACGACCCGCCGGTGATATTGGTCGCCTTCAGCGGAACCGGCAATATGGCGACCGCGCCGCTTCCGGCTTCTTCCCAACGGTCGCCTGCCATGGCCGAGAGCGCTCCAGACAATAGGAAGGCGGCCGCACAAAAACCCAGCCGCCGACGCCCAGCTACCCGTTTCCCAGCCGGTTCGGCAATCTCTCCAACGATTTCGACAGATTGAGCCATCGGGCGTGAAGTCTTCGCCAGATTCGTTAAAAGTTTATTGAATGCCGCTTTGACCTGTGTACTGGCCGGGCCTTGTCCGGCCCGGCATTCCTGCTAAAAGTCCCGCCCGAGACGCGGCCCAACAAAGTGCTGCGCAGCAAAGCCTCGGGGTAAATATGTCGAAGTGGAAAGACGTGAAAAAGGTCGTGCTCGCCTATTCCGGCGGTCTCGATACCTCCATCATCCTGAAGTGGCTGCAGACCGAGCTGGGCGCGGAGGTCGTGACCTTCACCGCCGATCTCGGCCAGGGCGGGGAATTGGAGCCGGCGCGCAAGAAGGCGGAGATGCTCGGCATCAAGGACATCCGCGTCATGGATGTGCGTGAGGAGTTCGTAAGCGATTTCGTTTTCCCGATGTTCCGCGCCAATGCGGTATATGAAGGCACCTATCTCCTCGGCACGTCGATCGCGCGGCCTCTGATCTCGAAGCACCTGGTCGATATCGCCAGGGAAACCGGCGCCGACGCCATCGCCCACGGGGCGACCGGTAAGGGCAACGACCAGGTCCGCTTCGAGCTTTCGGCCTACGCCCTCAATCCCGACATCAAGGTCATTGCGCCATGGCGCGACTGGTCGTTCAAATCACGGACCGACCTCCTGAATTTTGCCGAGCAGCACCAGATTCCGGTACCCAAGGACAAGAAGGGCGACGCACCGTTTTCAGTCGACGCCAATCTTCTCCACTCCTCTTCCGAGGGCAAGGTGCTGGAGGATCCGTGGAGCGAGCCGCCGGAATTCGTCCACCAGCGCACCATTTCGCCGATGGACGCGCCGGACGCCGTGACCGAGATCACCATCGAATTCAAGAATGGCGATCCGGTCGCACTTAACGGCAAGAAGCTGTCGCCGGCGGCGATGCTGGCTGCGCTCAACGATCTTGGTCGCGACAACGGAATCGGCCGGCTCGACCTCGTCGAAAACCGCTTCGTCGGCATGAAATCACGCGGCGTCTACGAGACGCCGGGCGGCACTATCCTGATCGCGGCGCACCGGGCCATCGAGTCGATCACGCTCGACCGGGGGGCGGCTCATCTCAAGGACGAGCTGATGCCGCGCTACGCCGAGCTGATCTATAACGGCTTCTGGTTCTCACCCGAGCGCGAAATGCTGCAGGCGCTGATCGACAAGAGCCAGCAGGATGTCGAGGGCGAAGTGCGGCTGAAGCTCTACAAGGGCAACGTCATCGTCACCGGCCGCCGCTCGCAGAAATCGCTCTATTCCGATGCGCTGGTCACCTTCGAGGATGACCGCGGCGCCTACGACCAGAAGGATGCCGAAGGGTTCATCCGCCTCAATGCGCTGCGTCTCAGGACGCTCGCCGCCCGCGGTCGAAAAGGTTGAGGTCCATGCGCCTCGGCCGCTGCCTTGTCGCGCTGATCTGTTCGGCGGGCGCCGCGTCGGCGTCCGAGTTCGACCCCCTCGCCGTCGATCTGGCGTCGCTGATCGAGTGCCGTTCGGATGCGCGGACCTATAACAGCTTTGCCCTGTGGCTGACCGGCGATCCGGCAGCCGCGAAAGCGCTTGGCTGGCAGGCGATCGTTTCGGATAACCCGTTCCTGAAGGAATACAGCCTGCCTGCCGCAATCGCCGTTTTCGGCCATGAGATCGACCGTGTCGCCTTCACTGCGTCGGGTCCGATGGCGGTGCTCGACGCTGTGGCTCCGGACGAATTGGCGAAAAAGCTCGGAATCACGCCCGAGATCGCCACGGCCGGCAAATTCCTGGGCGAGAAAGTGGTCCTGGAGGCGAAGGAGGAGGATCTCGGGATGGTTTTCGAGACCCGCGTAGCACTCAACGTGTCTACCGTCGATTCCCATCGCGGCAAGACGCTTGCCGGATGCTCCTACAGGATAGAAGTGCGATAGGCCGTTTGGCGGAGCATCGCAAGGCCTGAGCACCGGGCGTGGTGGCCCGGCGCTGCAGCTGTATCGAGCTTACCGCCCGTCAATGGCGACGGCGATGTGGGCGATGGCCTGCTGATAGACGCTCGCGGAATTCCAGCCCGCGATCGCGCCCATATTGCCCTGAGCGCCCGCGCCGGGATTCCAGCCGTGAGCCCTCAGGAAATTGGCCGTGGACATCAGCGCAATGCTCTTGTCGCGCAGGTTCTTGTTGCCGACGGCATATTTCAGGACGTTGCCTGGCAGAAACTGGGTGTGACCGATCTCACCATGCATGGCGCCGACCGACCCGGCGCTCAGTGCGCCGCTGTCGACCAGCCTGAGCGCTGCAATGGCATGCGGGGTGAAGAATGCCGGACGGCGGCAATCGTAGGCCAGCGTCACGATCGCCGAGACCGTGTTCTGCTTGCCCATGAAGGAGCCGAAACCGGTTTCCATGCCCCAGATGGCGAGCAGCACGCCGGGCGACACGCCATAGGAGCTTTCAATCTTATTGAAGAGCGCCGCGTTCGACTTCTTCAGCGAACGGCCCTTGGAGATGATGACATTCGCGCCGCGGCGCTGCATGAAAGCTTCCAGGGAGCCGCTGAACGCTTTGCGGGCGGCGCGATCAGCCCTGATGGTTGCAGTGGCGTATCTTGCGCCGGCTAGCGCTGCAAGACCCCTGCTCCCGACGCCAGCAGCCCTCGCCTCGTTGGCGAACTCCGCCTTCCACTGCTCGAATCCAGCAGCGCTTTCGCCGCACGAGGCCGCCTGCGCGGCGCCAGTCAGCAGGCTGAGCGCAGCCACAGCAGCAATCAACCTTATCTTGGCAAGAAATGCCATGTCATTCTCCTGAACCTGAATCGATCCCCGAAGGGAGCCTGCCGGCGAATCGCCCGCTTGTGCCTGCCAACGGTCAAAACGTCATTGACATTCGAGCCGCTGGCGAACGCCGAAGAACTTCCCTACGATCAAGTATATAATGTGGCAAGGGGCTGAATAAGTCATGAAAGACGTTGATGTCATCGTCGTCGGCGCGGGTTCGGCTGGTTTGGCCGCAGCCAAGACCCTGCGCGCGGCAGGGTTGAGCTTCACTGTTCTGGAGGCGATGAACCGCGTCGGCGGCCGCGCCTGGACGTCCACCGAGCATTTCGGCATCCCCTTCGACATCGGCTGCGCCTGGCTCCACGCAGCCGACCGCAATCCATATTTTCCGGAAGCCGAAGCGGCCGGCTGGACCCTTCACCATCACGATATGAATGTCGACCATCTCTACTATGGCAAACGCAAGGCCTCGGAAGAAGAAGAGGCGGAGATGAATCGCGCCGACTATGAAATGTCGGCGGCGCTCGAGAATTGGAGCGGGGCGGACGGCAATGTCTCGTCGCTGCTCTCCCCCGGTCATGCGCCGCGCGCCGCCGCGACCTTCGCCGGGCCGATGGATTTCGGCCAAGATTACGACGAGGTTTCGATAGAAGATTTTCGCGCGGCCGCCGATCTCGAGCCGAATTACTTTACAAAGGAAGGTTTTGGCGCACTGGTCGCGCAATACGCGGCCGATGTGCCTGTCGAACTGTCGACCCCTGTCCGGAAAATCCTTTGGGACGTGCCGGGTGTCGCCTGCGTCACCGATCGCGGAACGATCCGCGCCAGCGCCGTCATCGTCACCGCCTCGCCGGCGGTACTGGCATTCGAGGAGATCGAATTCTCACCCGCCCTGCCCGATGACGTCGTGGAGGCTTTCTTCGATCTGCCGATGGGCATGCTCACCAAACTGCCGATCGAGATCAGGGGCACGCGGCTCGGCCTTGCCCCGTTCGACGACCTGCTGATCGAACGGCCGGCCCGCCACGACATCTATTTCCTGTGCTTTCCGTTCGACACCGACCTCATGGTTGGCTTCGTCGGCGGAGATTTTGCGTGGGAAATGTCGGCGGCGGGCGAGGCGGCGGGTGTCGATTTCGTCACCGACAGGCTCTGCGGTATCTTCGGCAACGATGTCAGGAAGCATGTCGGCCGAGCCGCCATGACCAACTGGGGCGGCGAACGCTTCGTGCGCGGCGCCTATGCGGCGGCCCGTCCGGGCAGAGCGGCTGCACGCGCCACACTCATGGAGCCGGTGGCTGAACGCATCTGGTTCGCCGGCGAGGCTCTGGCTGGATCGCTGATCCAGACCTGTGGCGGCGCAAGGCTTTCGGGCGAAACGGTGGCCCGGCAGGTGGCGGCGCAACTCGGCGCGAAATAGCTCCTGGAAAGCCTGGAACGAGTTTCCGCGCGAGGTTTGCCCAGGATCACAAATTTGCCGGCGGCGGTCGCGCATGGCTGAAACCGGAAATCTGGCCGTGGGCCATTCGCGTACAACTCTTGGCTGTCCGGCGCTGATCCACGGCTTCTGCAAGGCAAATGTAACAAACCGTCGGTCCACTCCACCGCCTTTGGGCGGAACAGAACCGGTTTGGCTCCGTTTATGACCGGACGGGACAATGAATCCACGGAGCGTTACCATGAAACCCAATCTCCTGATTTCCGCGGCTGCCGGTGCATTGTTTGCAATGACGGCATCGGCACTCGCCCAGACATCTGTCACCGCCACGACGGACCTCAACGTCCGCGCTGGCCCCGGTCCGCAGCATCCTGTCATCGGGGTTCTGAGCGCCGGACAGGCGACGACGCTGCGAGGCTGCATCGAGGGCAGCAAATGGTGTTCCGTTGCCGAAGCCGGCGGTCAGGGCTGGGTCTATTCAGATTATCTGACAGGCGATTTCGGAGGCCAGCAGGTGGTGGTTACCGAACGTCCCGCCGGTTCCGTCGAGGTGGTCACTGCCCCCTCGGGTGAAGGCGGTGCGGAAGGCGCTGTTGTAGGCGGCACTACCGGTGCTGTTGCCGGCGCGATCATCGGCGGACCCGTCGGTGCGGCTGTCGGCGGCGTTGCCGGCGCGACCATAGGCGGCGCTACCGGTGCTGCCGCCGAGCCGCCGGCCGAAGTACGAACCTTCGTATCGTCCAACCGGGCTGATCCGGTCTTTCTTGAAGGCGAGGTCGTGGTCGGCGCCAGCCTGCCCGAAACCGTCGAACTTCGCGAAATCCCGAACTACGAGTACCGCTATGTCAACGTGAACAACCAGCCGGTGCTCGTCGAGCCGGAGACCCGCAGGATCGTCTATGTCATGCGGCAGTAGCAGCCGAAGACCTTGGTTCTGGAACGCCGGGCCCATCGCCCGGCGTTCTTCATTTCAAGCAGCGCCGGCGCTCGATTCCGCCGCCACCTTGACATTTCGCGCTGCATGATGTTCTTGCGCTGCAAATTCCGCGACGAGTACAGACTCCGAGCAGCCGACCGGGACCCCTAGAGGTATAAATCGATCCCGGAGGCCAACACCCGGCAGCGCGATGCGCCCCCGGGTGCTTTTTGGCTTTGGCTATAGCTTGGCTCTCATGCGCGGAGACATTACCTCTGGGCAGGAAACCGCTCAGAGACACAAGGAAGTGCAATGTTCGAATCGCTGCAAGAGCGACTTGGTTCAATTCTAAACGGCCTCACCGGCCGCGGCGCGCTGTCGGAAGCCGATGTGTCGGCGGCGCTGCGCGAGGTACGCCGTGCGCTCATCGAAGCCGACGTGGCGCTCGATGTGGTGCGTTCCTTCGTCGACAAGGTTCGCGCCAAGGCCGTGGGAGCGGCGGTCGTCAAATCGATCAAGCCCGGCCAGATGGTCGTCAAGATCGTCCATGACGAGCTGGTCGAGATGCTGGGCAGCGAAGGCCAGACGATCGATCTCAACGCGCCGGCGCCGGTGGTCGTGATGATGGTCGGCCTGCAGGGCTCGGGCAAGACCACGACGTCCGCGAAGATCGCCAAGCGGCTCGTCGAGCGCCAGGGCAAGAAGGTGCTGATGGCGTCGCTCGACACGCGCCGCCCGGCCGCCCAGGAACAGCTTCGCCAGCTCGGCGAGCAGACGAAGGTGGCGACGCTGCCGATCGTCGCCGGCCAGTCGCCGGTCGATATCGCCAAGCGCGCCGTGCAGGCGGCTAGGCTCGGCGGCCATGATGTCGTTATCCTCGATACGGCCGGACGGACCCATATCGACGAGCCGCTGATGGTCGAAATGGCCGACATCAAACGGGTGTCGTCGCCGCACGAGATATTGCTCGTCGCCGACAGCCTGACCGGTCAGGACGCCGTCAATCTCGCCAAGAGCTTTGACGAGCGGGTTGGAATAACGGGCCTGATCCTGACGCGCATGGACGGCGACGGGCGCGGCGGCGCCGCACTCTCGATGCGCGCCGTGACCGGCAAGCCGGTCAAGCTGATCGGCACCGGCGAGAAGATGGATGCGCTGGAGGAATTTCATCCCAAGCGCATCGCCGACCGTATCCTGGGCATGGGCGACATCGTCTCATTGGTCGAGAAGGCAGCCGAAAACATCGACGCGGAAAAGGCCGCGGCGATGGCCAAGAAGATGCAGTCGGGCAAGTTCGACCTGAACGATCTAGCAGACCAGCTCGGCCAGATGCAGAAGATGGGCGGCATGGGCGGCATCATGGGAATGATGCCCGGCATGGGCAAAATGAAGGACCAGATGGCCGCCGCCGGGCTCGACGACAAGATGTTTGGGCGGCAGATCGCCATCATCCGCTCGATGACCAAGGCCGAGCGCGCCAACCCGGATATTCTCAAGCATTCGCGCAAGAAGCGCATCGCCGCGGGTTCCGGCACGGACGCCGCCGAAATCAACAAGCTCCTGAAGATGCATCGCCAGATGGCCGACATGATGAAAGCCATGGGCGGCAAGGGCAAGGGCGGCGGCATGATGCGCGGCATGATGGGCGGGCTGGCTTCGAAGATGGGGCTCGGCGGGCTCGCCGGCGGTATGGGCGGCATGGGAGGCATGCCGGATCTTTCCAAGATGGATCCGAAGCAGCTCGAAGCGCTGCAGAAGCAGGCGCAGGCGGCTGGCCTCGGCAAGGGCCTGCCGGGCGGGCTTCCAGGATTGGGCGGCGGCGGTCTGCCCGGACTGCCGGGCGGCACGAAACTGCCCGGCCTTGGCGGAGGCGGCTTGCCCGGTCTGGGGAAGAAGAAATGAGCGCGATGAATGACAATCCTCAGGCGCAGCTCGGAGAGCTGCGCGCCTCGATCGACAATATCGACGCCGCGCTTATCCATATGCTTGCCGAGCGCTTCCGCTGCACCAAGGCGGTCGGCGTCCTCAAAGCCACACACGGCCTGCCGGCGGCCGATCCGGTACGGGAGCAGACCCAGATAGCAAGGCTGCGCCGGCTTGCCGACGACGCCCAGCTCGACCCCGATTTCGCGGAGAAGTTTCTGAACTTCATCATCCGTGAGGTCATCCGCCATCATGAAATGCTCGCTGCCAATGGCAGCGATACCAGAAATTCAGCCGTGAAGATCGGCGAATAGAATACCCAAACTCAGAACAAGCGAACTGCACTTTTAGGAGAAGAAAATGTCACTGAAAATTCGTCTGGCCCGCGCGGGCTCCAAGAAGCGTCCCTACTACCACATCGTCATCGCCGACGTACGCTCGCCGCGTGACGGCCGGTTCATCGAGACCGTGGGCGCCTGGAACCCGCTGCTGCCGCGTGAAGGCGGCGAGCGCGTCAAGCTCGACGCCGACCGCATCAAGCATTGGCTCGGCCACGGCGCGCTGCCAACCGATCGCGTCGCCCGCTTTCTCGACGAGGCCGGCCTGTCGAAGCGTGAAGCACGCGTGAACCCGAACAAGGCGCTGCCGGGCAAGAAGGCCCAGGAGCGCATCGACGCCATCAAGAAGGCGCAGGAAGAGGCTGCCGCCGCCGCGGCCGCGCCGGCTCCCGCCGAGGAAGCCACCGCCAGCTGATAGGCTCGACAATCTAAACTAAAAACGGCGGGCTTTAGGCCCGCCGTTTTTGTTTGGCCGTCGCTGGACGCCGGCTCGGCTTGTTCGGCCGCCTATCATGCATCAACGGAAGTTTGGCACGACCCACGGGTCGGTCGCGATCCCGCTGCGCCGGCTCTTCGTCGCATCTGCGGGGTTATCGCCGAGGCGCGGCGCAAACTTGCGCGGAGTCTCCCGCTTGATCGAATGGGTGACGTCTCGGTCCAGCGCTTTGCTGGTCGGATGCGGTGCGCTGCGAGGCGATTCCGGATAGTGCAGCGTAGCTGCGAAATCATTGGCAAATGCGGTACCGGACAGAGCCAGAACGGCCGCCATCGTCAGCGCAATCTTTCTCATCATCGTTCTCCGTTGTTCGTACATGTACATTACAATGTACAAATACGGGCACCGGCAGCGCGATTCAAGAGCGACTCGTACGCGTACGAAAAGAAATATGTCGCGGAGCAAGTTGGCGAAGTCGGCAGCTCAGCGATTCGCCCGCGCCGGCGGATCAGCAGCGTTCTTCCGGCGGCGTCAGCGGACCGACCGGGTGTGCCTTCAATCCCGCCAGTGCGACGTCCATCGACATCTCCAGGAATTTCTGGCGATCGCCGAAGGGATAGTGCGGAAACGTGATCAGCAGCGACACCGTGCCGTGCCCGAACGACCACAACAGCGTGGCGAAGGCGTGCACGTCACCCTGGAATATCCCGGCGTCCATGCAGGCCTGAACACGCTTGAGCAGCAGTTGCAGGGCGGGATTGCGTTTCTCCGGCTCGGCAATGCTCTGGCCGGGATCATGGGTGTGATCGTCGGTCATGAACACAGTGCGGTATTCGTTCGGGTTTTCCAGCCCGAATGCCGCATATTCCGTCATCATTTTGCGAAGCGCCGCCAACGGCTCTTTCGGCGCCTGCGCTTCCAGGCGGCGGGCCAGGGACTCGAACGCATCGTCGGCAATGGCATGGAGAATGGCGTGCTTGTCGGCGAAATAGGAGTAGACCGACATCGGCGCGTAGCCGACGCGCTTGGCCAATTTGCGGATGGTCAGACCTTCATAGCCCTCTTCCCGCACCAACTCGTGCGCTGCGGCCAAAAGTTCTGCGCGGACCTCCGCCTTCTGGCGCTCCCGGCGATCTTGCGCGCTCATTGATTTCGGTTTGCTCATCAGTAGCGGGTCCACAGATCGGATGATCTCTATACACTGTACGGCAACCCCTCAAGCGACGGTCTGTTCCCGATCCGGGCCGCCGAATCGGGAACCGGACAAAATTCGGAAATCAGGCCTTGACCAGCTTCAGCGCCTTGTCGAACACGCCGAGCACACGGGCCAGGTCATGGCCACGCTTGAGGATGACGCCGCCTGCCGCCACGACGCTGAAGGTACCCTGCTTTCGGGCGAGCTTCGGATTTTTCACGATCTGGAAAAGCGCGATTTCACTGGCGCGGCGGAAAACGGAGAAGACCGCGCGGTCGTTGAGATGGTCGATCGCATAATCACGCCACTCATTGGCGGCAACCATACGGCCGTAGAGCCGCAGCAACTGGTCGATTTCACGCCGGTCGAAACTTACCGGAAGGTCGAGCCGTTCACGTCTTGCCTCATGGAGCGGGATCAGTATGGCGGTGTCTTCCCTACCCTCCGCTCCATTACCGCGATCAGTCATGCAAACGGCCTTTCGTGACGGTTTTGCGAAGGAAAGGTCGCGCGTTCACTCAAAAAATGCAAGCCCGACGGCCTGATTCGCTGCTAAATTTGGGGGTCAATCTGTCCAGTCCCGATTTCGTACGAACGGAGTCACAAATATGTACAGGCTGAATTGATTGGTGATTCTTCGCCACATTGCTGCCGTTTTTTATCCCAGCTACGGCCCCAATGTCCGACGAACTTAGCCTCGTTGCCTGAGACGGTTCGGTCCGGCACCGGCTCGTAACCCCAAGCCCCCCGCCCACGGGTCTGCGTCGGATCGAACCAACCTCGGCTCTCTTTTTCAAGGCCGGGGGCGACGATCCCAATATTGAACCGGTGTCAGCTCTGGCTGACGCCGGTTTTTTGTTCCGGCGCTCAACTCCCCGGATTGCGGATGATCGCGGCGCCCAGAATTGGGCCTGGCAGGCCATCCTTGCTGACCGACTGGAGAAGCACGGCGCAGCCGCCCTTCTTGGAAACTTCGCTTGCAGGCAATTCGAACCGGGCCGCCTTGCCGTGCCACATGCCGGCGGTCTGTATGTCGGACACGGCGTTCCAATAGGTCACCGTTCGCCCTGCATTTTCGCCGCGCTCGATCGTGACCGGCTGCGTAGGCTCGAAATAGACGACCACCAGGTGAGCTTTCTTCGCTTCACCCTTTGCGGCTTCGGCGTCAATCACGACGCTTTCGCCGGCGCGGGTGATGGTCAGCCCGACGGCAAGCCCATCGCCCGATCCTTTCAGGTCTTCGACCGCATCCCATACCTTGGCGCGGCTCGAGCCGTTGACATGGATGCGCCCGTTGATGACGGCCTGCGGCGTATAGACCGAGCGGATGCCGAACGACTTGCCGTATCCATGCTGGCGAGCCGTGTTTTCAGGGCTGCCGAGCGTGTCGCGCCAGCCGAGATAATCCCAGTAGTCGACGTGGTAGGCGAGAGCCACGATGTCGTCCCGCGCGGCAAGTTCCGCCAAAAGCGCATCCGCCGGCGGGCACGAGCTGCAGCCCTGGCTGGTGAAGAGCTCAACCACGCCGGCCGGCCGGGCCGTTTCCTCAGCCAGCGCGACGCCGATCAACGCGGGCAGGGCCAACGCCGCCGCCGCAAGCGTGGAAAAGAATCGGAATGTCATTGCCGTCCAACTTGTTATTGCCGGCGGAACCGGATTTCTTGTGATTGCCGAAAGAATAGGCAGACGGCAGCTTCAACGGGAAGTCACGTTGCAGTGAAACGATGCAGTGCGAACAGGAAAAATCATGCTCGATACGCTGATGGGCCAGCTCGACCTCTATTGCGAACGGACATCGCCCGCTTTGTGGGCGGAGCCGGTCAACGCACTGAGCAACCTGGCGTTCGTCGCCGCCGGACTCTGGGGCGTTCGCGAGGTTCGCAGATATGGCGCAGGCACTTTCGCCGGAGTCCTGGCGTGCTGGGTCGTGGCGATCGGAATCGGCTCGACGCTGTTTCACACATTCGCCAACGAGTTGACCAAATGGGCCGACATTCTGCCCATCGCCGGCTTCACGCTTGCCTACACGCTGATGAATCTGCGCCGCTTCCTGGCGATGAGCTGGCAAAGGGCCTTGCCGATTTTCGTTGCCTTCTATGCCGCCGCCGGCCTGATCACCTTCCTCGTGCCCGACTGGCTGCGGGAAGCCACCAATGGCTCGACAGGCTATCTGCCGCCCTTCCTGGCGCTCCTGTTCTTCGGGGCGCTGGTTACTGCAAGCGGCAGCCGGGCAGGCTGGTACAATTTCGCCGCTGCCGGCATGTTCGTCGCCTCCGTCACCTTCCGGGCAATCGACCTCAGGGTCTGCGACGCATTTCCGCTCGGCACGCATTTCCTCTGGCACACGCTGAACGGGATGATGTTGGCAATCCTGCTCGCCGCCACGGCGCGCTACGGTGCGCCACGCCCGCTGGCCCTCAAAGAAAGACCGCCGGAGAGATTATCTCCGGCGGTCTGAATGCGCTCAGGCGGTATTAGGCCGCCAGATCCCGAAGGACGTACTGGAGAATGCCGCCATTGCGGAAATAATCCAGTTCGTCGATCGTATCGATCCGACAGAGGATCGGCACGTTCTTGACCGTGCCGTCGCTGAACGTGACCTGCGCCAGCATCTTCTGGCGCGGGCGGATCGATTCGAGCCCCTCGATCGTGACCGTTTCATCGCCCCTCAGGCCGAGTGAAGCCCAGCTGTCGCCATCTTCAAACACGAAGGGAACGACGCCCATGCCGACCAGATTGGAGCGGTGGATGCGCTCGAAAGACTGGGCGATGACGGCGCGGACGCCGAGCAGGTTGGTGCCCTTGGCCGCCCAGTCGCGCGACGAGCCATTGCCGTATTCGATGCCGGCGAAGATGACCAGCGGCACATTTTCCTGCTTGTAGAGCATCGCCGCGTCGTAGATCGGCATCTCTTCCTTGGAAGGGTAGTGGATCGTGTAGCCGCCTTCGCGGCCGTTTTCGCCCAGCATGTGGTTGCGGATGCGAATGTTGGCGAAGGTGCCGCGCATCATCACCTCATGATTGCCGCGGCGCGTGCCATACTGGTTGAAGTCCGCCACGCCGACTCCGTGCTCCGTAAGGTATTTGCCGGCCGGCGAGGCCGCCTTGATCGATCCCGCCGGTGAAATGTGGTCGGTCGTGATCTTGTCGCCGAACAGGCCGAGCACGCGCGCGCCCTTGATTTCGCCAATGTCGCCGGGGCGTGAATGCATGCCGACGAAATAGGGCGGGTTCTGCACGTAGGTCGAGCCATCATCCCAGGCATAGGTCTGGCCTGCCGGCGCCTGCACCTTCTGCCAGTTCTCGTCGCCCTTGAAGACATCGGCATATTTGCGGGCGAAGAGTTCGCGGGTGACGTGCTCGGCGATAAAGGCGTCGATCTCCTGCGATGTCGGCCAGATGTCCTTCAGGAAAACCGGACGGCCATCGCGGTCCTCGCCGAGCGGTTCGGTGGTCAGGTCGAGGGTCACCGTTCCGGCGAGCGCGTAGGCGACCACCAGTGGCGGCGAGGCGAGATAATTCGCCTGCACGTCGGGGGAGACACGGCCTTCGAAATTGCGGTTGCCGGAAAGCACGGCCGCGGCGATCAGGCCCTTGTCGTTGATGATCTTGGAGATCGGCGCCGGCAGCGGGCCGGAATTGCCGATGCAGGTGGTGCAGCCGAAGCCGACCAGATTGAAGCCGATCTGGTCGAGTTCCTTCTGCAGGCCGGACTTTTCCAGATATTCGGCGACTACCTGGCTGCCGGGGGCGAGCGAGGTCTTCACCCAAGGCTTCTGCTTCAGTCCGAGCCGGTTGGCGTTGCGGGCAAGCAATCCCGCGCCGATCAGCACGGTCGGATTGGACGTGTTGGTGCAGGAGGTGATCGCGGCGATCGCCACATCTCCATGTCCGAGATCGAAGCTTTTGCCCTCGACAGCGTAACGCTTGGCCACGTCAACGGTCTTCTTGTACTCGGTCTCCATCGCCGCGGCGAAGCCGGCAGGGATGCCTTCCAGCGCGACCCGGCCCTCGGGGCGCTTCGGACCCGCCATGGACGGGACGACATCGCCGAGGTCGAGCTCGAGCAGGTCGGTGAAGACCGGATCGGCCGAGACGTTCTCGCGCCACATCCCCTGTGCCTTGCAATATGCCTCGACCAGTTCGATGCGGCTTTCGGCGCGGCCGGACATGGTCAAATAGCGGATGGTCTCGGCATCGACCGGGAAGAAGCCGCAGGTCGCGCCATATTCCGGCGCCATGTTGCCGATGGTGGCGCGGTCGGCGAGGGTCATGTTGGAGAGGCCCGAGCCGAAGAATTCGACGAATTTGCCGACAACGCCCTTCTTGCGTAGCATTTGCGTGACGGTGAGCACGAGATCGGTTGCGGTGACACCTTCCTTGAGCCTGCCTGTGAGGCGGAAGCCGACGACTTCAGGCAGAAGCATGGAAACCGGCTGGCCGAGCATGGCTGCCTCGGCCTCGATGCCACCGACGCCCCAGCCCAGCACGCCGAGGCCGTTTATCATGGTGGTGTGCGAATCGGTGCCGACGCAGGTATCGGGATAGGCGGTGATTTCACCGTCTTCGGCGTTGGTCCACACGACCTGCCCGAGATATTCGAGGTTGACCTGGTGGCAGATGCCGGTGCCGGGCGGCACCACGCGGAAATTGCGGAAGGCCTGCTGGCCCCATTTCAGGAATTTGTAGCGTTCCTGGTTGCGCTCGTATTCGAGTTCGACATTGCGGGCGAAAGCCAGCGGCGTGCCGAACTCATCGACGATGACGGAATGGTCGATGACGAGATCTACTGGCACCAGCGGGTTGATCTTCTGCGGGTCCCCGCCGAGGGACACCATCGCGTCGCGCATCGCGGCAAGATCGACCACGGCCGGAACGCCGGTGAAATCCTGCATCAGCACGCGGGCCGGACGATAGGCGATCTCGACGCCGGCCGAGCCCCTGTCGGTCAGCCAGCCGGTCACCGCCTGGATGCTGGCCTTCGTGACGGAGCGGCCGTCTTCGTTGCGCAGCAGGTTCTCGAGCAGCACCTTCATCGAATAGGGCAACTGCGCTATGCCGGTCAGGCCGTTCTTTTCAGCCTCGATCAGGCTGTAATAGGTGTATTCGGAACTGCCGGCCCGAAGCGTTCTGCGGCAATTGAAGCTGTCGAGAGATTTTGACACGTGCGATCCCATCCTTGGTCTGTTCAGCCGAAACGGGAACGGACTCCTGTGGCATGCGAATCACGCGCAAAGGTGCGGGTACGGTCATTTCCGCTGTCCGTCCCCCGCGTCCTGCCGTTCAAGGCGGCGAGTTCGTTGGTTCGGCGCAAATTCGGTTTCCGGGCCGACCGCTGGCCCGGTTGTCCGGCGTATAGAGAATTTCCTAGAATAGTTCTAGACCGACCTTAGGCAAAATTGCTGCGACGCACGCGCGGCGAACAATCGGAGACGGGGGGCAGATGCGGTTGATCGCCGACAATCTGAGCGGCGAGCGCGGCGGCGAGCAGGTCTTCTCCGGCGTCGGGTTTGCACTCGAAGCCGGCGAGAGCTTGATCGTTACCGGCCCGAACGGTGCCGGGAAATCGACTCTGCTTCGTATTTTGGCGGGTTTGCTGCCGCCTTCCTCCGGGGCGATAGGGGTCGAGGGCGGCGGCGAGGGCTTTCCTACCGTCTCGGCGGCGAGCCACTATCTCGGCCATGAAAACGCGATGAAAACCGCGCTGACCGTGTCCGAGAATCTCGGCTTCTGGCGGGAATTTCTGGGAGAGCCGCATCTGGAATGCAGCGAAGCGCTGGAGATCGTCGGGCTCGGCGACATCGGCCATCTGCCCTTCGGCTATCTGTCGACAGGCCAGCGGCGTCGCGCATCCATCGCCCGGCTGCTCGTCAGCTACCGTCCCGTCTGGCTGCTCGACGAGCCGACCGCCGGGCTCGACCAGGCCTCCGAACACCAGTTCGCAGCCTTGATGAAGGCGCATCTCGACGATGGCGGGATCATCGTGGCCGCAACGCACCAGCCGCTCGGGCTGGAAGGGGCGCAGACTTTAGCGATGGAACTGTCGTGATTCCTCCTGGCCCGATCCCTCTCCGGAGCGGCTCATGCTAGCCCTTTACATCCGGGACCTGAAACTCGGCGTCCGAGCCGGCGGCGGGGCGCTGACCGGCGTCATCTTCTTCCTGGCGGTGATCGCCACCATTCCCTTCGGCGTCGGCCCGGATCTCAACCTGCTGGCCCGCATCGGCCCGGCGATCCTTTGGATCGGTGCGCTGCTCGCCAGCCTTCTCGGCCTCGACCGGCTGTTCCAGGCCGATCGCGACGACGGCTCGCTCGACCTGCTCGTCATGTCGGGCGACCGGCACATGGCCGCGCTGACGGTCTTCGTCAAATGCCTGGCGCACTGGACGGCGAGCGTCCTGCCGCTGGTCGTTGCCGCCCCGCTTCTCGGACTTTTCATGAACATGCCGCCGACAGGCATAGGCGCAGCCGCGCTGACGCTTCTGGTCGGCACTCCGGCGATCACCTTCATCGGCGCGGCGGGTGCGGCCGTGGCGGTGGCATTGCCGCGCGGCGGCCTGCTGATCTCGGTGCTGGTACTGCCGCTGACGATACCGGTGCTGATCTTCGGTGTCTCGGCCAGCTATGGCGCCGTGGCCGAGCCCGACCCGTTCCTGCCGCCCTTTCTCATCCTCTGCGCACTCACCCTGTTTCTCGCCGTGCTCGGGCCAGTCGCGGCGGCGCTGGCGCTGCGATGGGGGGCAGACTGAATGTGGCCCAGGAGAATTGAGAATCCGACGTTCTTGCTTAGTACCTATGGGCATTACCCAAACTTGGGCGACGTTGCGGTTACAGAATTGAACCTCGACAGGAGCGGTCCGAGGCTTTCCCTGTCACTAATCCTTACCGTATTGCCCTATAATCCGCCGCCGAAATGGGGCCTGTTTAACCGTGTGTTCCTTAAGCTGGGCTTTCTTGATCTGAGCGTCTGCAACATCCAGCATTTTGGGCGGATCGGGGTTAGTTCGCTTCGAATGTGGGACAATGTCGACCGTATTCACATCCACTGCGATGGAGCGGTAATCCTTTCGGCGCAATGCGGCTTTCTCTACGTCGAGAAGATGTCCGGATTGCTTGTCGAGACGCCCAGTAGCGAAAACTAAGGCTTGGCCAGAGCCATTGATCTCGGCTCGACCGTAAATCCGCCGCACGGGTGTTCAATTGCGGAGCCGAGACCGCGCGGCTATGTAAACGGATCATGAAGACACCAACCACACGCGGAACCTGTGCGGCCACGGAGTCCCGGCCATGACGGCGCATGCGCTTTATGTCACGGCCGCCTATGCCGTTTCGGCGCTGGCCATCGCCGGCCTGGTGGCGTGGATCTTTCTCGACCAGCGCGCCAGGCGGCGCGAACTGGCCGAGCTTGAGGCGAGTGGCGCAAGACGCCGCTCCGACCGCGGCGGGAGTTCCGAATGACGACGGAAATTCAGCCGGAAAAGCGCCCGGTCAGCAAGCTGTTCGTGTTCCTGCCGTTGGCCATCTTCCTCGCGCTTGCCGGCATTTTCCTGATGCAGCTTCTCTCGGGGCGCGACATTTCCACCGTGCCTTCGGCGCTGCTCGGAGAGCCGGCGCCTGAGACAAATCTACCGCCGCTGGAAGGCATGTTGCTTCCCGGGCTCGACTCGACGAAATTTTCCGGCAAGGTCACGCTGGTCAATGTCTGGGGGTCCTGGTGCGCCCCGTGCCGGGAGGAGCATCCTGTGCTGATGGCGCTGGCCCAGGACAAGCGCTTCGAAATTGCCGGGCTGAACTACAAGGACCAGCCGGAAAACGCCCGCCGCTTTCTGGGCGATCTCGGCAATCCGTTCACGGCTATCGGCGTCGATCCAGTGGGCCGCACCGCGATCGACTGGGGCGTCTACGGCGTGCCGGAAACCTTCCTTGTCGGCCGCGACGGCAAGATCCTGTTCAAGCATGTGGGGCCGCTGACCGTGGATGCGACCCAACGCGTTCTTCTCCCGGAAATCGAGAAGGCGCTCGCCGCCTCGCAATAGCGGCGGCGGCGCATTAACATCGCCGGCATGAGCGACATCCATCCTTCTCCTCCCGATCCGAACATCATCCGCCAGCATTTCGTCCACCAGGCAGCGTCCTGCGAAACGCTTGGCTCCCCCTTCACCGCGCGGCTGTGTCGAGCGCTTGCGGAATGCCTCAATGAGACGACACGGACCGGGCGAAAGGTTCTGCACTGGGCCGGCAATACCCGCGAGGACGCGCTGGCGCTGCGCTTTTGCGGCGCGCTTCACGCTCTGGTGCTGGCGGGCAGGGATGCCGAGCTTGCCGCGGTCTATCCGCCGCAGGAGGCCACCGAATCAGACGTTCGCACTGCTCTGCAGAACGCAATCGCCCGGCACGATCTCGAATTGAGCGCATCGATCGAGAGCGCGCCGCAGACGAACGAGATTGCCCGTTCGGCGATGCTGCTGCCCGGTTTTCTGGAAATCGCGGGGGAGACGGCGTTGCCGCTGGCGCTGCATGAGATCGGATCGAGCGCCGGGCTTAACCTGTTGTTCGACAGGTTCCACTACCGGTACGGCGACGCGGAATGGGGCGATGCGGCTTCGCCGGTGCGCCTCGCGCCGGAAGTCCGGGGAAATCCTGTGCCCGTCCATGCCAAGCTTGAAATCTTGGAGCGCGCCGGTTCGGACATCGCTCCGGTCGTTGTAGCGACCGCCGAGGACCGGCTGAGGCTGAGATCCTATATCTGGGCGGACCAGGCGATGCGGCTTCAACGGCTCGATGCGGCGCTGAGCCTCGCCGCTATCCAGCCGTTCAAGCTGATAAAGGCCGATGCCGCAGCCTTCGTGCGGCGGAGCCTGGCGTCACGGCAAGGCGCAGCCGCATACGTGCTGTTCCATTCGATCATGTGGCAGTACTTGCCCGAAGATACGAAGGCGTCGATCGCAGCCGAGCTGCAGATCGCTGGTGCTTCTGCCCCTGCGGATGCGCCGCTCGCGTGGCTCCGGATGGAGCCGCTGTCGACCACCGACAAATATGCGACGCTGAGCCTGACGCTGTGGCCGGGTGGCGAGACACGGCGTCTCGCCAGATGCGATTATCATGGCCGCTGGATTGAGTGGCTCGGGTAGAACTGTCAGCCGTACACTTCCAGGTAAGCATGCCGAAGCATTTCGCTGCGATTGCCGTTGATGTCGGCGAGGTCGCGGGACGAGAGGCTTTCGATCTCCGCCACGAGGCGGGTATACCGGCTGCGCTTGGCGATGCGGTCTTTGGTACGGGCAACAATGCTTGAAAAGATCATGGTGAGGGCCCCACTGATGGGTCGCGTTCAGCGACCTTGGTTGTTCCTCCCGATACTCCAATAGATTGCCATGATTTGTGTGCATTGCAACATGGCGTGCTGCAATGCAGCATTGCGCTGGGTGCATGGCTTGGTGTCGTGCTATGCGCCGGTCGCTGAGCTTACGAAAAGGATCGCGGCGTGGTCACCACATGGTCTTTTGGTAGCCCTCGTCCAGCCATTGGTCAGTGGCCTCGGCCGATTGAGCGAGCGCCAGCTGGTCTCGCAGGATTTCGCCGAGCGTGGGCAGGGTCGCGCGATCGAGCCAGCTTTCCGGCTTCCACAGTTCGGAGCGCATGAAGGCTTTGGCGCAGTGCATGTAGGCGGCTTTCACCGAAACGATCGTCACACTGATCGGCAGCTTGCCGTCCACGGCCAGCCTTTCGCGCAAGGTTACGTCGGCGGTGATGCGGGCATGGCCGTTGATGCGCAGAGTCTCATTCATGCCGGGGATGAGGAACAGCAGGCCGACTGCCGGATTGACGACGATGTTCTCCAGCGTGTCGAGGCGGTTGTTGCCGGGGCGATCGGGAATGGCGATGGTGTTGTCATCGAGAATGGCGACGAAGCCCGGCCGGTCGCCCTTCGGCGTCACGTCGGCATTGCCGTTGCCGTCCGATGAGCCGATCAGCACGAACGGGCTTTTGGCGATGAAGCTCCGGCAATGCCCGTCGAGCCGCGGCAGTTCCTTGCGCACGGCGCCGTCGCCGGGGCTTTTGTAGAGCGTGCGCAGTTCCTCACGGCTCTTGATGAATTGCATGCTCCCGCTCCCCGTAAAAGCTATCGCTTGACCCGCTCGTCCAGCGAGTGGCGCATGATCAGCGGCATCTGGCTGATGGTAAAGATCAGCGTGATCGGCATGATGCCCCAGACCTTGAACGCCACCCAGGCGTCGGTCGAAAAAGAGCGCCAGACGATCTCATTGACAAGGGCCAGGAACAGGAAGAACACGCCCCAACGGAAGGTGAGCTTGCGCCAGCCTTCGGCATCGAGCCTGAAGGCGCTGTCGAACACATAGCCGAGCAGCGACTTGCCGAACCAGAGGCCACCGAGCAGCGTCAGCCCGAACAGCGAATTGACGATGGTCGGCTTCATCTTGATGAAGATGTCGTCCTGCAGATAGAGCGTCAGCGCGCCGAACACGAACACGACCACGCCTGAAACCAGCGGCATCATCGGCAGCGTCCGGGTGAGCAGCCATGAGGCAGTGAGCGCAACCGCGGTGGCGATCATGAACAGGCCGGTGGCCAGGAAGATCGGTCCGCCGAAATTGCCCAGTGCGGGATAGTTCGCGACCAGCCATTCGCCGCGTGCATTGGCGAAGAAGAACACCATCAGCGGGCCTAGCTCCAACGCCAGCTTGAGGAGTGGATTGATCTCCTTCTTCTTCGGGTCCGACGGGTCGCGTTCGAGGATGGGTTGGTTCATGATGTCCTTCTCAAGCATGGTTTTTTGCGAAAAGTCTGCAACTTTCGCGCCATGCCTACGCTACTCCGGCGATCGCCTTGGCGAAATCGCCTGCGGAAAATGGTTCGAGGTCGTCGACCTGTTCGCCGACGCCAATGAAATAGACCGGCAGTTTGTGCTTTGCCGCGATGGCGACAAGTATGCCTCCGCGCGCCGTGCCGTCCAGCTTTGTCATCACCAGCCCGTTGACGCCAGCGACGTTGCGGAAGATCTCGACCTGATTGAGCGCGTTCTGGCCGGTCGTGGCATCGACCGTCTGCAACACCGTGTGCGGCGCTTCCGCATCGTGCTTGCCGAGCACGCGAACAATCTTTTCGAGCTCGGCCATCAGCTCGGTCCTGTTCTGCAGCCGGCCGGCGGTGTCGATGATCAGCACGTCGGAGCCAGACGCCTTGGCCTTCTCATAGGCGTCCCAGGCGAGCCCGGCTGCATCGGCTCCCAGCTTTGACGCGACTACCGGCGAGTTGGTGCGTTCGCCCCAGATTTTCAGCTGCTCGATCGCCGCGGCGCGGAACGTGTCGCCGGCCGCAAGCATCACTGATAGGCCGCCGGCGGTGAGCTTGGCCGCCAGCTTGCCGATGGTGGTAGTCTTTCCCGTGCCGTTGACGCCGACGACCAGGATGACATGCGGCTTGTGTGACAGGTCGAGCTCGAGCGGCATCGCCACAGGCCCCAGAACCTTTTCGACCTCCTGCGCCATGACCTGCCGCACATCGGCTTCGGTCGTCTGGCGGCCGTAGCGCCCGGAAGACAACGTGTCGGTGATGCGGATCGCCGTCTCCATGCCGAGGTCGGCGCGGATCAGCACCTCCTCGAGATCCTCGACGATATCCTCGGTCAGTCGGCTCTTGGTGAAGACGCCGGAGATGTTGTCGCCGAGCTCCCGCGACGAGCGCGACAGGCCGGATTTGAGACGCTGGAACCAGCTCAGCTTCGCCACGGGCTGGGCCGCCAAAGGCTCGGCCTTCTGCTCGACCTTTCTCGTCACCACGACCTTGCCGGCGGCGGGCTTGGGCGTGGCCTCCAACTCGGGCGCGATCTCGGCCAGTACCGGCTCGGTTTCGACAGGCGACGGCTGACGAATAGGCGGCAGGCTTTCGGCCGGCGGCAATTCCGTGGGCTGCGAAGGGACCGGAATTTCGACGGGCGTGGGCTGCTCGGGCACTTCGGGCGGCGGAGTGCCCGGGGTTTCCGGGGGCTGCACGGGGATTTCCGGCGGAACCGACGGCTGCGGCTCGTGCACTGGTTCGGCCGGCGGCGGAATCTCCACAGGCGCGGGCTCTGGCTCAACCGGCTGCGGCGCAGGCGGCTGAGGCGCCGGCGGAGGGACAGGCGTCGGGGCCGGTTCCGGCTCGGCGGGCGTCGGCTGCGGCGCAGGTTCCTCCGGCTTCGCCGGCGGAGTAGGCTCTTCAGGGGTCGGAGCCGGCGTAGGTCTTTCCGGCGTTGGCGGATGAGCAGGCTCTTCCGGAGTCGGCTGGGGGGCAGGCTTTTCCGGAGGAGTCGGAACCGGTTCGTCAGGCAGGGCAGAAGATGCGCTCTCCTGTCCTTCCTTTAAGCTCTCGAGCGATTTCCAGTCGATCGGCGGCAAGGGCGCGTCTTCGGCCGGTCGCTCCTCCACGACCTCCTTCTTGCCGAAGGAAAAAACTTTCTTGATGAAGCCGAATGCCATGCGTCCGTCCGTCTATGCGGCTTGCCGGGCAAGCGGCGAGGCGATCAGGCGCGCGCCGTCATGGCCGGTGATTGTCGCGTCGACGATCTCTCCCGGCGTGCCGCATTCGATTGCCGCCAGCGTGAAGCCTTCCGTGCGGCCAAGCCCGCCGCGCTCGATCAGGATCGACTGGCGTGAACCCGCCAGCCTGTCGAGATGTCGCCGGTAGGCTGCCTCGCCGGCAGCGCGCAGGCGCGCGGCGCGGCGCTTGACGGCTCCGCCATCGACCTGCGGCATGCGTGCGGCCGGCGTTCCCTCGCGCGGCGAAAACGGGAAGACGTGAAGATGCGTCAGGCCGCACTCCTCCACGATCTTCTCGGAATTTTTGAACATCTCCTCGGTTTCGGTTGGGAAGCCGGCGATGATGTCGGCCCCGAACACGATGTCCGGGCGAAGCCGCCGCACATCTTCGCAAAAGCGGATCGAATCGTCGCGAAGATGACGGCGCTTCATGCGCTTCAGGATCATGTCGTCGCCCGACTGCAACGACAAATGCAGATGCGGCATCAGCCGGTTTTCGGTGGCGATGGCTTCGAGCAAATCGTCGTCGGCCTCGATCGAATCGATCGAGGACAGGCGTAAACGCGGGAGATCCGGTACCTGACGCAGGATCGTTTTGACCAGCCGGCCGAGCTTCGGCGCGCCGGGCAGGTCGGCGCCAAAACTGGTCATGTCGACGCCGGTCAGCACCACTTCGGCATAGCCGTTGCCGACGAGACGCTTCACCTGCTCGACAACTGCGCCCATCGGCACCGAGCGCGAATTGCCTCGGCCGTATGGGATGATGCAGAAGGTGCAGCGATGGTCGCAGCCGTTCTGCACCTGCACGAAGGCGCGGGCCCGGCCCTCGATCGCATCGACCATGTGCCCTGCCGTCTCCGTCACCGACATGATGTCGTTGACGCGGGCCTTTTCGGTGTCGTTGACGCCGAAATCCGGCAGTGCACGGTAATTGTGCGCCTTGAGCTTCTCTTCATTGCCGAGCACGAGGTCGACCTCGCCCATGGCGGTGAAAGCCGCCGGATCGGTCTGGGCGGCACAGCCGGTCACGATGATGCGGGCCTGCGGATTTTCGCGCCGCGCCTTGCGGATCGACTGCTTGGCCTGGCGCACCGCCTCGGCGGTGACGGCGCAGGTGTTGAAGATCACCGCGCCGTCCTTCAGTTCACCAAGGCCGGCAGCGTTCGCCTCGCGGCGCATCACCTCGGATTCATAGGTGTTCAGCCGGCAGCCGAATGTGACCACTTCCACCGCCATCAGGCGACGTCCTGGCGGTCGCGCGTCCATGCGCCGGTTTCCGGGTCGAAAGCGCCGGAAAACTCCCACTCGGCCGGTCCGGTCATGACGACATGGTCGTCGGCGCGCCATTCGATCGCAAGCGGCCCACCAGGCACGGTGACCGTGACGTTCCTGCCTGTGCGGCCGGGGCGCGCCGCGCTGACTGCGGCGGGGGCGGCCGGCGGAGCCGCAGGCCTTGGTCAGTCCGGCGCCGCGCTCCCAGGTGCGCAGCGTCAGCGCATCGGAAGCTGTGACCAGCGCGATGGAGATGTTGGCGCGCTCGGGGAAGATCGGATGGTTTTCGAGCAGCGGACCGAAACGGTCGAGATCGTATTCCCAAACGTCGCGGTCGACCCAGAAGATGGCATGCGGATTGCCCATCGAGACGACCGAGGGAGAATGCAGGACCGGAGCGTCGATAGGGCCGATCTGCAGTTCGATCCTGCTCGTATCGCCGAATTCCTCGGCCAGCGGGATCTCCTGCCAATCGAAACGCGGCACGCCCATGTCGACCGAGATCATTCCGTCGGCATGTTCTTCCGCGTTCAATATGCCGGCGATGGTCTCGAAGGTGAAAAGCTTCTGCCCGCTCTCTGCAGCCAGCGCCTGCACCACGCAGCGCATGCCGTTGCCGCAGGCCTGCGCCATCGTGCCGTCCGAATTGATGATCTCGATGTAGTTGGCGGTGCCCGGCGTCCGCGGGTCGTGGATCGCCATGATCTGATCGAATTTCGTCGCAGGGTCGGCGTTGAGTGCGATCGCAGCAGCCGGCGAGACGCGGTCCGCGCGTCCGCGCATGTCGGCAACGATGATTTCGTTGCCGAGCCCGTTCATCTTGGCAAAGGGCGCCTCGCGTGCCATCGATCAAAGTCTCGTTCTGTTGGCGCCTATATGGCGGAACCAGCCGGAAATTACCAGTGCGCCAGGCAGCGCGGCGCAATTGCTCAGGCGATCGCTATCACGCCGAAGATGACCAGCAGAAAGAGAATGAGCACGACGCCGATAAGTATCTGCGCGGCGGTTGCCGCCGCACCTGCCAAGCGACCGAATCCGAGCAGGCTGGCGACCGCGGCGATCACCAGAAGAATGAGAATCCATTTGATCATTTTTGCAAAAGCCTGTGATTGATCCCAAAGTGCTGAACGCCGGCCCGGAAGATGTGGTTCCCGTCAGGTCAGGAGCACTGGGTGGCTGCCATATCCAGGCTGCGGCGGAACGGGGGACGATACATGGCCATGAAGCGCACCAGAACACCCTGGATGAAGGCCGATGATTTCGGGCGCTCGCTGCCGCGCGGCATCGGGCTCAATCTGCTGGTTTCAGAGATCGCACCAATGGAAACTTTCTGCCGCAATGTTCTCGGCGCTAGAACCGTCTACGCCGACGAGGATTTCGGCGTGATCGAGATTCTCGGCTCGGTCTTCATGCTGCATGCCGATCATTCCTACTCCGACAATCCGATGAGCGGGGTGATCGCTGGTGCGGAGACACGCGGCGCGGGCATCGAAATACGAATTTACGGCGCGGACCCGGACCGAATCGAGGCACGAGCGCGCGACGAGGGCCACATCGTTCTGGCCGGCTCGGTCGACAAGCCGCATGGATTGCGCGAATGCCATATCGTTGGGCCGGAAGGCTATATCTTCGTGCCGAGCCAGGCGATCGGCGGCTGAAGGCTGGGCGACGCATGGCCGCCACGCAACATACTGGGACATTTCTGCAACATTTTTTGCCGCAAACCGCATTTTAACCATATGCGGTTGAAATTTGGCCACCATCGCCGTTTTTGTGGTGGGGCAGGAAAATGATCGGACAGCGCGCACTGCGTCCGGCGGAGGTTTTAATGGCATTTTCGAGAACCGGCCTTGTGGCCATATCGCTGATGGCTCTCGCGGCGAGCGGGTGCCAGAGTTCGCGCATGTCGTCGCTCGACACACGGCCGGCTCCGCTGGAGGCCGCTCCCGCCGGCACAGTGACCTCGGGAGCGCTGCCGCCTCCGGCAACTCCAGGTACAGCTACGTCGCAGTTTCCCGCTGCCCCCGGCGCGGGCGAGCAGGTCGCGGCGTTGCCGCCGGAAGCCGCCGCCAACGCGCCTGATCTCACCGCCGGCAGCGTCGCAGGCGTCTGGAACGCCTCGGTTTCGGGCCAAAGCTGCAAGGTTGCAACGCCGCAGACCAAGTTCGGCCAAGGCTTTCGCGCCGGGCCGCTGCGCTGCCCGGCTCCGATCGACGGCGTGAAGTCGTGGAATGTCGCAGGCAAACAGCTGACGCTCTATGATGAAAGTGGCGGCACCCTTGCCCGCCTCTACGCCTCCGGCCCGGAGAAATTCGACGGTCAGACCGAAACCGGCGTGCCGATCTCGCTCAGCCGCTAGTCGTCATTCACGGCACACGCCATGCACCTGCGCGACGGCATCCAGACGCATGCCACGGTCGCGCAGCGCTATGCGCATTCCGTCGAAACCGGAGCGATAGAGCGAGATCCGGCGCAGGAAAAAGTGGTCGCCGCGCTCGACCGGCTGACCGACGAGATCTGCTCCAAGCGGCTGGCTCAGAAGTCGAGCGCGCTCGGCTGGCTGTTCGCCAAGAGGCGGGAAACTCAGGCGCCGGTAAAAGGCCTCTACATCCATGGCGGCGTCGGTCGCGGCAAGACCATGCTGATGGACATGTTCTTCGAGCTCCTGCCGGCGCGGCGCAAGCGGCGCGTCCATTTCAACGACTTCATGGCCGATGCGCACGACCGAATCCAGAAGCATCGCCTTGCGCGCAAGAATGGCGAGGCCAGGGAAGACGATCCCATTCCGCCCGTCGCGCGGCAGCTTGCCGAGGAGGCGTGGGTGCTTTGCTTCGACGAGTTTTCCGTCACCGATATCGCCGACGCCATGATCCTGTCGCGGCTGTTTTCAGCGCTGTTTTCGCAAGGCGTCGTGCTCGTCGCCACCTCCAACGTGGCGCCCGATGATCTTTATCGCGACGGGCTGAACCGCGGGCTGTTCGAACCCTTCATCGGCTTGCTGAAGCGTCACGCCGACGTGCTCGCCCTCGATTCCCCGACCGACTACCGGCTGGAAAAGCTGAACCGAATGCCGGTCTACATCACGCCGCTCGGGCCCGAGGCGGATCGCCTGATGGACGAGGAATGGGAACTCGTGACCCATGGTCAACCGGTTGGCGCGACCACGCTGACGGTAAAAGGCCGGCAGGTTGTCGTGCCGCTCTCGGCGGGCGATGCGGCGCGCTTTTCGTTTGCCGATCTATGCGAAAATCCGCTTGGTGCGCGCGACTATCTGGAGATCGCAGGACGCTTTTCGATCATCTTCATCGATCATGTGCCGGTGCTCGCCGAGGGCAAGCGCAACGAAGCGAAGCGTCTTATTCTTCTCATAGACACGCTCTACGATCATCACGTCCGGCTGGTGGTCAGTGCGGCGGCGCCGCCGCAGGATCTCTATGGCGGCCGGCGCGGCACGGAAGCGTTCGAGTTCGACCGCACAGCCTCGCGGCTGATCGAGATGCAAAGCCGCGACTGGCTGGATGGCTGGGCGGCGCGGCAGGCGGAGAAAACGCCGCCGGCGAAGGCAGTCACCTCCGCCGAGACAGAAAAATTTTGACGTTTACGTAACTCCGCTTTCGTCTAACCGATTGAAATCTATGGTGCAGAAATAATCGGTTGAAAAATGCTGGTCATAACGCTATGCCCGGCGTCGAAATTCTTGGCAGCATATCCTCCTCGCTCTGGCCTAACCTTCTCCTTCGGCGCCGCCGCGCGCCTGTCACAGACACAGGGAAAATCTCCACACATGGCACGCAACAAGATAGCGCTCATCGGTTCCGGCATGATCGGCGGCACCCTCGCCCATATGATCGGGCTGAAGGAACTCGGCGACGTGGTGATGTTCGACATCGCCGAAGGCATTCCGCAGGGCAAGGGCCTCGACATCGCCCAGTCCTCTCCGGTCGAGGGTTTCGATGCGCGGGTCACGGGCGTGAACGACTATTCCGGCATCGAGGGCGCCGATGTCTGCATCGTCACTGCGGGCGTGCCGCGCAAACCCGGCATGAGCCGCGACGACCTTCTCGGCATCAACCTCAAAGTGATGGAGCAGGTTGGCGCGGGCATCAGGAAATATGCGCCGAAAGCCTTCGTCATCTGCATCACCAACCCGCTCGATGCCATGGTCTGGGCGCTGCAGAAATTCTCCGGCCTGCCCAAGAGCCATGTCGTCGGCATGGCCGGCGTGCTGGATTCGGCGCGCTTCCGCTATTTCCTGGCCGAAGAGTTCAAGGTTTCGGTCGAGGACGTCACGGCGTTCGTGCTAGGCGGCCATGGCGACACGATGGTGCCGCTAACCCGCTACTCGACCGTCGCCGGCATCCCGTTGCCGGATCTGGTCAAGATGGGCTGGACCTCCAAGGAGAAGCTCGAAAAGATCGTGCAGCGCACCCGCGACGGCGGCGCCGAGATCGTCGGCCTGCTGAAGACCGGCTCGGCCTACTACGCGCCGGCGGCTTCCGGCATCCAGATGGCCGAGGCATATCTTCGCGACAAGAAGCGCGTTCTGCCCTGCGCGGCCTATCTTTCCGGCCAGTACGGCGTGAAGGACATGTATGTCGGCGTGCCGACGGTTATCGGCGCCGGCGGCGTCGAACGCGTCATCGAGATCGACCTGAACAGCGCCGAGCAGAAGATGTTCGACAAGTCCGTGGCCTCGGTCGCGGCCCTTTGCGAGGCCTGCGTCGGCATCGCCCCCAACCTCGGCAAGAAGTGAGGCCTTCGCGATGAACATCCACGAATACCAGGGCAAGCAACTGCTGAAGAGCTTTGGCGCGCCGGTCGCCGAGGGCGTGGCGATCATGAATGCAGGCGAGGCCGAGGCGGCGGCGAAGAAACTGCCCGGACCGCTCTATGTGGTGAAGAGCCAGATCCATGCCGGCGGCCGCGGCAAGGGCAAGTTCAAGGAACTTGGCCCCGACGCCAAGGGCGGCGTCAGGCTGGCTAAGTCGGTCGAAGAGGTCGTCGCCAACGTCAAGGAGATGCTCGGCAACACGCTCGTCACCAAGCAGACCGGCCCGGCAGGCAAGCAGGTCAACCGCCTCTACATCGAGGACGGCGCCGACATCGACCGCGAGCTTTATCTGTCGATCCTGGTCGACCGTTCGGTCGGCCGCATCGCCTTCGTCGTGTCGACCGAAGGCGGCATGGATATCGAGGCAGTCGCGCACGACACGCCGGAGAAGATCGTCACCGTCGCGGTCGACCCGGAAAAGGGCGTCACCGCCGATGATCTGCAAGCGCTGAACGAGGCGCTGAAACTCGACGGCGATGCGGCAAAGGACGGCGAAACGCTGTTCCCGCTGCTCTACAAGGCGTTTGTCGAGAAGGACATGAGCCTTCTGGAGGTCAATCCGCTGATCGTCATGAAGGACGGCCGGCTGCGCGTGCTCGACGCCAAAGTGTCGTTCGACAACAACGCACTCTTCCGTCACCCCGACATCATGGAACTGCGGGATACGACCGAAGAGGACGAGAAGGAGATCGAGGCTTCGAAGCACGATCTCGCCTATGTCGCGCTCGACGGCAATATCGGCTGCATGGTGAACGGCGCCGGGCTGGCCATGGCGACTATGGACATCATCAAGCTCTACGGCGCCGAGCCCGCCAATTTCCTCGACGTCGGCGGCGGCGCGTCCAAGGAAAAGGTCACCGCGGCGTTCAAGATCATCACCGCCGACCCGGCGGTCGAAGGCATTCTGGTCAACATCTTCGGCGGCATCATGAAATGCGACGTGATCGCCGAGGGCGTGATCGCTGCGGTCAAGGAAGTCGGGCTGAAGGTTCCGCTGGTCGTGCGCCTGGAGGGCACCAATGTCGAACTCGGCAAGAGGATCATCAACGAGAGCGGGCTGAACGTCATTTCCGCCGACGATCTCGACGATGCGGCCAAGAAGATCGTCGCGGCGGTAAAGGGCTGATCAAATGCCTCCGCGAAAGATAAATCTCGTCGCCGTGGCGGATCGGACCATCGCCAATGTGTGGGACCCGCATATCGCCGGCGACATCAACGACTCTCAAGCCAAGGTCGCCAAGTTTGGCGAAGTGTTCGACTGGCATGCGCATGAGCAGGAAGACGAGGCCTTCCTCGTCCTGCGCGGAAAAATCGCCGTCGATTTTCGCGACGGCCCTGTCGAACTCGGCGAAGGCGATTTCATCGTCGTGCCTCGTGGCATCGAACATCGGCCGCGCTCTCTGACCAAGGAGCCAATCGTGCTGATGTTCGAACCGGCGACCACGCTCAACACCGGCAACGCCAAGAGTGATCTCACGGTCGCAGACCTCAAGCGGCTTTAGGAGCCTTCATGTCCATTCTCATCGACAAGAACACCAAGATCTTGGTGCAGGGCCTGACCGGCAAGACCGGTTCGTTCCATACCGAGCAGGCGCTGGCCTATCACGGCACAAAGATGGTCGGCGGCATCCACCCGAAGAAGGGCGGCGAAAAGTGGGACGGCAGCGTTCCTCTGCCGATCTTTGCGACGGTCGCCGAAGGCAAGGAAAAGACCGGAGCAAATGCGTCCGTGGTCTATGTGCCGCCGGCGGGTGCGGCGGCGGCAATCATCGAGGCGATCGAGGCCGAGATTCCGCTGATCGTCTGCATCACGGAAGGCATCCCGGTGATGGACATGGTCAAGGTCAAGGCGCGGCTCGATCGTTCGGGTTCGCGGCTGATCGGCCCGAACTGCCCGGGCATCGTGACGCCCGACGAATGCAAGATCGGCATCATGCCCGGCAACATCTTCCGCAAGGGCTCGGTCGGCGTTGTGTCGCGCTCCGGGACGCTTACATATGAGGCGGTGTTCCAGACGACCAATGCCGGGCTCGGCCAGTCGACCGCTGTCGGCATCGGCGGCGATCCGGTCAAGGGAACCGAGTTCATCGACATGCTGGAGATGTTCCTGGCCGATGACGAGACGAAATCGATCATCATGATCGGCGAAATCGGCGGTTCGGCCGAGGAGGATGCGGCGCAATTCATCATCGACGAAGCCAAGCGCGGCCGCAGGAAGCCGATGGCGGGGTTCATCGCCGGCCGCACGGCGCCGGCGGGACGCACCATGGGCCATGCCGGCGCGGTGATTTCCGGCGGCAAGGGCGGCGCCGAGGACAAGATCGCGGCGATGGAGGCGGCGGGTATCCGCGTATCGCCGTCGCCGGCCCGGCTCGGCACGACGCTGGTCGAGGCGATCAAGGGCTGAGCGAATAGGGAGTAGCGAACAGCGAATAGGGAAGAAGCAATGAATAGGCGCAAATGCGGGAATCTCTATTCGCTACTCACTATTCGCTATTCGCTCTGACAAAGGAGACGGAGCAAAAAACTCCGAAAAGCACATGGCACGACAAGATCAGGCCAACGACCAGTTTTCCCTCACTTCGTTCCTCTATGGCGGCAATGCCGACTACATCGAGCAGTTGCACGCCGCTTATGAGGACGATCCGTCTTCGGTGGACACCGAATGGCGCGATTTCTTCGGCGCGCTGAAGGATGACGCCGGCGATGTGAAAAAGAACGCCAGAGGCGCGTCATGGGCGCGGCCGAGCTGGCCGCTGCAGGCTAATGGCGAACTGGTTTCGGCGCTCGACGGCGATTGGGGCCTGGTCGAGAAACATCTTGAAAAGAAGGTCAAGGACAAGGCGGCGGCCGGCGGTGTGGTGCTTTCCGATGCCGACGTGCTGCAGGCGACGCGCGATTCCGTCCGCGCCATCATGATGATCCGCGCCTACCGCATGCGTGGCCATCTGCACGCCAATCTCGATCCGCTCGGCATTGCCAAGCCGATGGAGGATTACAACGAATTGTCGCCGGAAGCCTACGGCTTCACGGAAGCGGACTACGACCGCAGGATCTTCATCGACCGCGTTCTGGGGCTCGAATACGCGACCATCCGCGAGATGCTCGACATATTGAAGCGGACCTACTGCTCGACGCTCGGCGTCGAGTTCATGCACATGTCTGATCCCGAAGAGAAAGCATGGGTTCAGGAGCGCATCGAAGGTCCGGACAAGGGTATTGCCTTCACCCCGGCGGGCAAGAAGGCCATCCTGCAGAAGCTGGTCGAGGCGGAAGGCTTCGAGCAGTTCATCGACGTCAAATACAAGGGCACCAAGCGTTTTGGCCTCGACGGAGGCGAATCGCTGATCCCGGCGCTGGAGCAGATCGTCAAGCGCGGCGGCTCGCTCGGCATGCAGGACATCGTGCTGGGCATGGCGCATCGCGGCCGTCTCAATGTGCTTTCGCAAGTGATGGCCAAGCCGCACCGTGCGATTTTCCACGAGTTCAAGGGCGGCTCCTACGCCCCCGACGATGTCGAGGGCTCGGGTGACGTGAAGTATCACCTTGGGGCGTCGTCCGACCGTGAGTTCGACGGCAACAAGGTGCACCTGTCGCTGACCGCGAATCCCTCGCATCTGGAGATCGTCGACCCCGTCGTCATGGGGAAGGCGCGCGCAAAGCAGGATCTGCTCTACGGTCGCGGCCGGGACGAGATCATCCCGCTGGAAGATCGCGCCAAGGTGCTGCCGCTGCTGCTGCACGGCGACGCCGCTTTCGCCGGCCAGGGCGTGATCGCGGAAATCCTCGGGCTTTCGGGGCTGCGCGGCCATCGCGTCGCGGGCACGCTGCATTTCATCATCAACAACCAGATCGGTTTCACGACCAATCCGCGCTTCTCGCGCTCCTCGCCCTATCCGTCGGACGTGGCCAAGATGATCGAGGCGCCGATCTTTCACGTCAACGGCGATGATCCGGAGGCAGTGGTCTACGCGGCCAAGGTGGCGATCGAATTCCGGATGAAATTCCACAAGCCGGTCGTCATCGACATGTTCTGCTACCGGCGCTTCGGCCACAATGAGGGCGACGAGCCCGCATTCACGCAGCCGGTCATGTATCGAGCCATCCGCTCGCACAAGACAACGGTGCAGATCTACGCCGACAAGCTCATCGCCGAAGGGCATCTGACCCAAGACGAGTTCGAGAAGATGAAGGCCGACTGGCGCGCCCATCTCGAAAGCGAGTGGGAGGTTGGGCAGTCCTACAAGCCCAACAAGGCCGATTGGCTGGACGGCGCCTGGTCGGGTCTCCGAACCGCCGACAATCAGGACGAACAGCGGCGTGGCAAGACCGCCATGCCGCTCAAGACGCTCAAGGAAATCGGCAAGAAGCTGACCGAAGTCCCCGAGGGCTTCGAGGCGCACCGGACGATCAGCCGCTTCCTCGAGACGCGGCGCAAGATGATCGATTCGGGCGAAGGCATCGACTGGTCGACCGCGGAGGCGCTGGCTTTTGGCTCCATACTGCTCGACGGCAACCCAGTCCGTCTTTCAGGACAGGATTCGGAGCGCGGCACCTTCTCCCAGCGCCATTCGGTGCTCTACGACCAGAGGGACGAGAGCCGTTACATCCCGCTCAACAATCTGAGCGCGGCGCAGGCGAAATACGAAGTCGTCAATTCGATGCTTTCGGAAGAGGCGGTGCTCGGCTTCGAATACGGCTATTCGCTGGCCGATCCGAAGGCGCTGACACTCTGGGAAGCGCAGTTCGGCGACTTCGCCAATGGCGCGCAGGTGGTGTTCGACCAGTTCATCTCGTCGGGCGAGCGCAAGTGGCTGCGCATGTCGGGGCTCGTCTGCCTGCTTCCGCACGGCTATGAAGGCCAGGGACCTGAACATTCGTCGGCGCGCCTGGAGCGCTTCCTGCAGCTCTGCGCCGAAGACAATATGCAGGTCGCCTACTGCACTACGCCGGCAAACTATTTCCACATTCTGCGCCGGCAATTGAAGCGAGACTTCCGCAAGCCGCTTATCCTGATGACGCCGAAATCGCTGCTTCGCCACAAGCGCGCAGTGTCGACGCTGGCCGAGATGTCGGGCGAAAGCGCCTTCCACCGGTTGCTGTGGGACGACGCGCAGCTTCTGCCCGACCAGCCGATCAAGCTGGTCAAGGATTCGAAGATCCGCCGCGTCGTGCTCTGCTCCGGCAAGGTTTATTACGATCTTTACGAGGAGCGCGAGAAGCGCGGCATCAATGACATCTACCTTTTGCGGGTCGAGCAGCTCTATCCCTTCCCGGCCAAGGCGCTGATCAACGAGCTGTCGCGCTTCCGCAATGCGGAAATGACCTGGTGCCAGGAAGAGCCCAAGAACATGGGTGCGTGGTCGTTCATCGATCCCTATCTGGAGTGGGTGCTTGCGCATATCGATGCCAAGCATCAGCGCGTGCGCTACACGGGACGGCCGGCTGCGGCGTCGCCGGCGACCGGCATGATGTCGAAGCATCTGGCGCAGCTGCAGGCATTCCTCGACGACGCGCTCGGCGAGTAGCGAAGTAGTTTCGGACGACCATGGCAACCAAGACATTCAGAAACGGACAGGCATAAAATGGCTACCGAAATCCGCGTTCCCACGCTCGGCGAATCCGTCACCGAGGCGACCATCGGCAAATGGTTTAAAAAGGCAGGCGACGCAATCGCAGTCGACGAGCCGCTGGTCGAACTCGAAACCGACAAGGTGACGATCGAGGTGCCCGCGCCCACCGCCGGCACGCTGGCTGAAATCGCGGTGAAAGACGGCGAGACGGTCGGCGTCGGCGCGCTGCTCGGCACGATCTCGGAAGGCGCCGGCGCGAAGCCCGCGGCAGCCAGGGAAGAGGCCAAACCGGAGACGAACGGCAAGACCAAGTCGGAAGGAGAACCGGTAGCGCAGGCTTCGGGACCCGCCGCGGCTTCGACCACCGGGGAGGCCGCCACCAAAGCCGATAGGCTCGCCGGACAGGAGCAGATCACCGAGCGCAAGGGCGCGGTACCGCCGGCGCCGGCCGCGGCCAAGCTTTTGTCCGAGAACAAGATCGCCGCGGACGAGATCGAGGGTTCGGGCAAACGCGGCCAGGTGCTGAAGGGCGATGTGCTCGAAGCGCTGGCCAAGGGGATTTCGGCCCCGCAAGCTGCACCAGCCGCCCCGGCCGCTGCCCGCACACCATCTTCGGCCGGCGACGAAGCGCGTGAAGAGCGCGTTCGCATGACCAAGCTGCGCCAGACCATCGCCCGCCGCCTCAAGGAAGCGCAGTCCGCCGCCGCCATGCTGACGACCTTCAACGAGGTCGACATGAAGGCGATCATGGACATGCGCACGAAATACAAGGATGTTTTTGAAAAGAAGCACGGCGTGAAGCTCGGCTTCATGGGCTTCTTCACCAAGGCCATCGTTCATGCTCTGAAGGAGATTCCCGCTGTCAACGCCGAGATCGACGGCGCCGACATAATCTACAAGAACTACGCCCATATCGGCGTGGCCGTAGGCACCGAAAAAGGCCTCGTCGTGCCGGTGGTGCGCGACGCCGACCAGATGAGCATCGCCGAGATCGAGAAGGAGATCGGCCGGCTGGGACTCGCCGCGCGCGACGGAAAGCTGTCGGTGGCCGACATGCAAGGCGGCACCTTCACCATCTCGAACGGCGGCGTCTATGGCTCGCTGATGTCGACGCCGATCCTCAACGCCCCGCAATCGGGCATTCTCGGCATGCACAAGATCCAGGAGCGGCCGGTCGTGGTCGGCGGCCAGATCGTCATCCGGCCGATGATGTATCTGGCGCTCAGCTACGACCATCGCATCGTCGACGGCAAGGAAGCGGTGACCTTCCTGGTGCGGGTCAAAGAGAGCCTGGAGGATCCGGAACGGCTGGTGCTGGATCTTTAGACGCGACTTCGCCGATCCTGTAGCCGTGAGTTTGTGATAGCGCCTTCCGGAAGCAATCTCGCTTCCGGAACATGCGACCGGGGAGATTTTCCATGGAAGCCGCTGCTGCATCGACCGAAATTGCCGTTCTTGCGTGGAGCGTCGTGCTCCTGCTGTTGCAGATCGTCATTCAGGGGATCGCGACGGCTGACCTCGGGCCGAAATATCTGCTCGGCCCTCGCGATGAAAAACTCGAATCGAGGAATGTGCTCGCCGGTCGGCTCGGCCGGGCGCTGCAGAACCTGCTTGAAACCTATCCGGCTTTCATCGCCCTGGCACTGGCGCTGGTGGTCACGGGAAAAGCGGGCGGCATCGGCGCAACCGGAGCCTGGCTGTGGCTGATCGCCCGTGTGCTTTACCTCGTGCTTTACGCCATGGGCATTCCGGTCGCCCGGACGATAGCCTGGTTCGCATCGATCGTTGGTATTCTGCTGATGCTGATCAGGCTGATGTCTTGACCCGTCTGCTCAATAAAAAAACCTTCAGAGCTGGAGGCGAAGCTTGGGTTGCGCGGACCATGGCTGCGCTTGGCATTTTGGCGTCGTCGTCCGCGCCGGCGTTCGCCGCCTGCCCGATGGAACTGGCCGTCTATGGCGAACGCGACGGGGTCGCCGAGATCAACTTTACGCCTACGCTTAACCGGGCGGTCGTTACCAACACATTCCGCATGCTTCTCGATGACGTGGTGCTCGACGGCATTGTGATGTGGACGGCAGTCGAGCCGCGGCCAAACGGCATGCTGATGTACAAATGCCCGCAGGGCGACGTAACCGGGGCCGAGCTTGCAATTTGCACGGTCTGGCAGGGCGTCATCTACACGTCCGACGACCAAGGCAATATCGACCTTTTGCCGGCCGAGGGCGCCGATGCTCCCGCCAAACTGATTTTTCCGGATCTCGGCCATTCGCTGGAGAGATCAGCGGCTTTTGGCGAGGATGGGTTTTCGAAGGTGCCGTGGGATGTTTTTGCATTGAAGGGTTGCCAGGAGTGAAGGGCTCCGCCGTGGTAAAGCGCCACGCCGGATCATAATTTCAGTGAGCGGGCGAGGCCGCTCAAACCGTATAAGGATGGAAAATGGCTTACGATGTCGTGGTGATTGGAACCGGCCCGGGCGGCTATGTCTGCGCGATCAAGGCGGCGCAACTCGGGCTAAAGACCGCGGTGGTCGAAAAGCGCCCCACCCATGGCGGCACCTGCGTCAATGTCGGCTGCATCCCATCCAAGGCCCTCCTTCACGCCTCCGAGATGTTCATGGAGGCGGGGCATTCCTTCGCCACGCTGGGCGTCGAAGTCGGCAAGCCGAAGCTCAATTTGAAGAACATGCTGGCTCACAAGGACCAGACGGTCGAGCAGAACGTCAAGGGCCTCGATTTCCTGATGAAGAAGAACAAGATCGACGTGTTCCGCGGGACCGGCAAGGTGCTCGGCGCAGGCAAGGTCTCGGTCGCCGGCGAGGACGGCAAGAGCGAAGAGATCGAGACGAAGAACATCGTCATCGCCACCGGGTCCGACGTTGCCGGCATTCCGGGCATCGAGGTCGATTTCGACGAGAAGGTGATCGTTTCGTCGACCGGCGCACTGGAGTTCGCAGAGGTTCCCGGCCATCTGGTGGTGGTCGGCGGCGGCGTCATCGGGCTTGAGCTCGGCTCGGTCTGGGCGCGGCTCGGCGCGAAGGTAACCGTGGTGGAATACCTCGACACGATCCTCGGCGGTATGGACGGCGAAGTCGCAAAGCAGTTCCAGCGCATGCTGGCCAAGCAGGGCTTCGACATAAAGCTGAGCTCGAAAGTCACGGCCGTCGCGAAAACGAAGAAGGGCGCTTCGGTGACGTTCGAGCCGGTCAAGGGCGGCGATGCCGAAACGATCGAGGCGGATGTCGTGCTGATCTCGACCGGACGCCGGCCCTATACGGATGGGCTCGGGCTGGCAGAGGCAGGCGTCGAACTCGACGAGCGCGGCCGGGTCAAGACCGACGGGCATTTGAGGACCAACGTCGCTGGCATCTACGCGATCGGCGATGTCATCGCCGGTCCGATGCTCGCCCACAAGGCCGAGGAAGAGGGCGTGGCGGTGGCCGAGATCATCGCCGGGCAGGCCGGCCACGTGAATTACGACGTCATCCCGGGCGTCGTCTACACGACCCCCGAAATCGCAGCGGTCGGCAAGACCGAGGAAGAGCTGAAGAAAGCCGGGATCGAATACAAGGCCGGGAAATTCCCGTTCAGCGCCAACGGCCGGGCACGGGCGAGCCTGCATACCGACGGTTTCGTGAAAGTCCTCGCCGACAAGGCATCGGACCGGGTGCTCGGCGTTCACATCGTCGGCTTTGGCGCCGGCGAGATGATCCACGAAGCCGCCGTGCTGATGGAATTCAGCGGCTCGTCGGAGGACCTCGCCCGAACCTGCCACGCGCATCCGACCATGTCGGAAGCGGTCAAGGAGGCGGCGCTCGCAACCTTCTTCAAGCCGATCCACATGTGAGCGGCTCGCTCGCTGTCTCTGGCGAGCAGACATGGCAAAACGGCCCGCTCGAAAGCGGGCCGTTTCTCATTCAAAACCTTACTGCGCGGGGGCCGGAGCAGGCTCGGCAGGCGCCGGAGCCGGTTCAGCCGGAGCGGTCGCATCAGGGGCCGGCGTTGCCGGATCGGCCGGAGCAGTCGCGTCAGGCGCAGGAGCGGCTGCGTCCGGAGCGGGCGTCTCAGGGGCCGTTCCCTCAGGCGCCGGCGTTGCCGGTTCGGTCGTCGTCGTATCGGCTCCCGGCGTCATGGCAGTATCGGTGCCCGGCGCGAAGACGAAATAGGCGATGACGGCGAGTACAAGGACGACGGCGGCGATCAGGACGCCGCTGCCGGCGCCTCTGGACTGGACGACATTGCGGTTGTCGACGACGCGCGGATCTTGCGAATTGGCTGGATTAAGCCGCGGATCGGAGCTTAGCGGATCGGCTCCGACGGGCGTAGACGGGTTGTCCGGATCGTTCTGGCGCGGATCCGGTATGCGTGAGGGGTTGGCCATAGTCGGTACTCCGTCTGGTTAAGCTGACGGGACAACGCGCAATGGCCGATTCGGTTTCATTTCAATGGAAAGCCGCCAAAAAGACCCCCGGAATCCGGGTGTCGATTCATGGCGAATGCCGGGTGAGCCGACCTGTTTTGGCGCTACTCGGCCCCTTGCTCGATAGCCGGCTGTTCCGGCACGACCACCGGTGCCGGCGTCGACATGGACTGCTCGGGAGCAGGCGTTGCGACGCTTGCAACGACCGTCTTGTCGACCTTGGCCGATCTTTGGAATTCGCAGGCGAAAGCCCCGGAAGTCGACAGGCCAAGAACAGCGGCCAGCAGGAGCGATTTTGTCATGATCGTCATCCTTCGCAATCGATTGGACGGATGAAGACTACCAGAAGTGGCGCGCGGGACAAATCACGCTTTGCGTGAACGCGTTTCAGTTAACGGCGGAAACGGTATAGCCTTCCTTGCGCAGCAATTCGACCAACCCGTTGGGGCCGGGAAGGTGCAGCGCGCCTACAGCGATGAAGGCGTCGCCCTCGTCGAGAATCGGGGCGGCCTTCTCCGCCATGTTCCGGTTGCGGGCCGTGACCATGGTTTCCTCGAAGGCGGCGTAGCCTGCTTCATCTTCATCGCTGCCCGGCAGGACCGCCCGGAACAACGGCCAGTACATGCCGGTCTGGCCGCTCTGATAAAGCACGATCATGGTTTCGATCACATCGTCGGTCTTGTCGCCAAGCTTCAGCGTGTCGATCAAGCCCTGCATGTGGAATTCAATCGGCAGCGACGCCATGGCTTCGAGCTGATCAGTTATCGTTTCCAGGCCTTCGAGCCTTTTGCCGGCGGCCTTCGCATCTTCCGCCAGCTTGACGTCGAGAACCGGCGCGCCGGCCGCCTTGCGCGCCAGTTCACAGGCGGGAAGCGCCAGCATCGCCGACAGCATCCACGGCTTCATCTTGGCGACGGTGGCCGGCGGAATGCCGCGCTCGTCGAGCGCCTTCTCCACCGCTTCGGCGTCTTCCGGCGACATATGCGATGCCAGCGTCGTGCCATCGATGAACATGGTCAGTTCGGGCCTCTTCATCATGCCGGCGAGCATTTTTGCTGGGTCGAGGACATCGGTTGTCTCGATCACCACGGTCCGCGATGCGTCGAAAGCCCGTTCGGCGGCAGGTGTAAGGCTGGTGACGCGCGGATCGGTCATGTGCATCGTGCCGAACAGGAACGACGGCTCCTGGCCCGCTTTCTCCAGTTTCCACAGCAGGGAATCGCCGTTCGGCGTTGCCGCGGCCTCTGCCCTGATCCTGGCCAATAGCGCCGGGTCGTCCCGCTCGAGGGCGGCGAGCATGTCAATACCCTTGCAGGCCGGAATTTCGCCGCGCGCTTCGCCGGTCGCGAGCGCGAGCATGACCGCGAAAGAGATCAGGAACAGCACATTGGCCGCGGCAAGCAACTTCAAGGCCGGCATTGCGCTTCGGTCGGCGAGGGCGATCACGCGTTTCATCGGCGCATCGTTAGCCGCTAAATGAGGCGAAACGGTTAACCGGCGCTCGAAAATTGTCCAATCGATGGCACGCTCTAAGCGCGGGGGTGCGCGGCCTCGTAGACTTCCAGCAGGCGCGCCGTATCGACACCGGTATAAACCTGCGTGGTCGACAGGCTGGCATGCCCCAGCAATTCTTGGATGGTGCGGAGATCGCCGCCCCTGCCGAGCAGATGCGTGGCGAAGGAGTGGCGCAGCGCATGCGGCGTCGCCGTGTCGGGAAGGTTCAGCGCGCCGCGCAATTTCTGCATTTCGCGCTGGACGATAGCCGGGTTCAGCGGACCGCCCCGCGCGCCGCGAAACAGCAGCGCCTTCGGATCGAGATTGTAGGGGCACAGCCTGCGATACTCCGCCACCGCCTGTAGGGCGATCGGCAGCACCGGAACCAGCCGGGTCTTGCCGCCCTTTCCGGTGATGCGGAGAACTGTGTCGCCTTCGCCCGAAAGCTCGCCGCCGCAAAGGCCGAGCGCCTCGGAGATGCGCAGGCCGGACCCGTAGAGCAGGGTCAGCACGGCTGCGTTGCGGGCGGCGATCCAGGGTTCTTCCGCGAGCTGCTCGCCGCTCGATACGACGCGTCTTGCATCCGACGCCGTCAGTGGCTTGGGCAGCGATTTCGGCTGCCTCGGCGCGCGAAGGGCCGCCGCCCCCGCGGCGTTGACGAGGCCGCGGCGTTCCAGGAAGCGCAGGAACGAGCGGATGGCGGCGAGCCCGCGGCCGAGGGTACGGGCGCCGGCTCCCCCAGAGCGCCGTGACGCCATGAAGGCCCGCAGATCGGCCGGCCGAAGTTCGCTTATATCCGAAATGCCGGGCGGACCCGCGCAATGTCCGGTCAGGAACTGGAAGAACTGCCGTGTATCGCGTTCATAGGCCTCGACCGTCAGCGCCGACAGCCGCCGCTCCCTGGCCAGCATCTTCAGCCAGGCTTCGCGCGCCGCCTGGAGGTCGGGCTTGGCCGAGATGAGAAATTCCTGCATGGCGAGCTTCCGGCGATTCGACGCATGCTGATGCGCCAAGGTTAGCAAGCGGTGAAGAATGGCGCGATTGAAATGCAGTGACGCGGCGAGTAGGGAATGAAAATGTCCAAGCTCAACAACCCCGTCCAGATGGCCGTCATCGGCGCGCCTCACGGCATCAAGGGCGAGTTGCGCGTCAAGGCGTTCACCGCCGACCCGCTTGCTCTGGGCGATTACGGTCCGCTTTTCACCAAGGACGGGCGATCCTTCGAGATCATTGACATCAGGCCGGCAAACACGGTCGTCGTGGTGCGCTTCAAGCAAGTCAAGGACCGCAATGCAGCCGAGGCGCTGACCGGCACGGAGCTTTTTGTCGATCGCTCCGCTCTGCCCGACGACGAGGGCGACGACAGCGAATTCTACCATGCGGATCTGGTCGGGCTGACGGTGAGGGACGAGACGGGAGCCGAGATCGGCAAGGTAGCGGCGGTGCAGAATTTCGGCGGCGGCGACATTTTGGAGCTTACGCTTGGCGGCAGGAAGCAGGTTCTGATCCCGTTCACGCAGGCAGCCGTGCCGGTGATCGACATCGAAGGCGGCTTCATCGGCATCGACACCCTCGCCGCAGGGCTGGTCGAAGGCGAGGATGATGATCCGGACGGCGAAGATTTCGATTCGGAAAGGCGTCCGCGCGGGCCACGGAATGCGGGAGGCAGCCGGTGAGTTTTCGCGCGACGGTGCTGACCCTCTACCCCGAAATGTTTCCCGGTCACCTCGGCCTGTCGCTCGCTGGCCGGGCGATGGAAGCCGGAACCTGGGCGCTCGAAGCCGTGCAGATACGCGACTTCGCCGCCGACCGGCACCGGACGGTGGACGACACGCCGGCCGGCGGCGGCGCGGGCATGGTGATGCGCGCCGACATTCTAGCGAGAGCGATCGATCACGCTTCGCCTGAGGGCGATCCGCGCCCGCGCATCCTGATGAGCCCGCGCGGAAAGCCGCTGACGCAGGAGCGCGTGCGCGAACTCGCGGCCGGGCCGGGAGCGGTGATCCTGTGCGGACGCTTCGAAGGCGTCGACCAGCGCGTCATCGACGCGCGCGCGCTGGAGGAAGTGTCGATCGGCGACTTCATCCTGTCCGGCGGCGAACCGGCGGCCCTTGTGCTGCTCGACGCGGTGGTGCGGCTGCTGCCGGGCGTCATGGGCAATGAGGTTTCGGGTGACGAGGAGAGCTTCGAGAACGGACTGCTCGAGCATCCGCATTATACGAGGCCGCAGGAGTTCGAGGGCCGGGCGATCCCCGAAGTGCTGACGTCCGGCAACCACGCGAAGATCGCGGCTTGGCGACGTGAGCAGGCCGAGCGACTGACCAGGGCGCGTCGCCCCGATCTGCTCGGAGCGAAGGATTAGCCTTTGGTCAAAGCAGAAGGCTAGGAAATAGTCGGACCGCCCCGCATTTGCGCCATGCGGCAAAAAAGACCGGCGTAAGAGGTGACAAATACGCTGGAAGCGTGTATGCGCGCAGCCCAACCGGCAACTTTCGACCGGGACCCGTCAACAAGGACGGTGAATTCGCCCCTGCCTCGCTTCCTTCGGGAAGAAGGGCATAGCTGAGCGGTCAATGGGACTGCAAGGCAAGCGCCGGGCGCTCTGGCTGTTGAGAACCAAGAAGAGGTAATGGCGATGGACATCATCCGTCAGCTCGAGGCCGAACAGGCCGCAAAAATCGAAGCGAAACGCAAGCTTCCCGAATTCCAGCCAGGCGACACCGTGCGCGTTCAGGTGCGCGTGACCGAAGGCAGCCGCACCCGCGTGCAGGCCTATGAGGGCGTGGTGATCGCACGCTCGGGCGCCGGCTTCCAGGAAAGCTTCACCGTGCGCAAGATCTCCTACGGCGAAGGCGTGGAGCGCGTGTTCCCCGTGTACTCGCCGATGGTCGAAGGCGTCGAAATTGTTCGTCGCGGCAAGGTTCGCCGCGCCAAGCTCTATTATCTGCGTGATCGCCGCGGCAAGTCGGCCCGCATCTCGGAAAACACCGGCGTTCGCGCCCGCAAGCTCAACGATGCCGAGCGCGATGCGCTGAACGCCGAAAAGGCGCGCATCGAGGCCGAGAAGATCGCCGCCGCCGAGGCGCTGGCAGCCGAGAAGGCCGCCCAGGAAGCCGCAGAAAAGAAGGCCGCCGCCGAGGCTGCAGCCGCTGCGGAAGCCGAAAAGCCGGCCGAGACCGCCGCCGAATAAGTCTGGCGGAAATGCTTCAAAGGCGGCTTCGGCCGCCTTTTTTGTTGGGGAGAGAGATGAACGAGTTTTCAGCGGCGAATTTGCGCAATTGGGACAATCGCGCTGAACTGCATTCGAGCGACACCACCGGCAGCTACCGCATAGCCAAGGTGCTGGCCGGCGGCTCCTCGCTGCACGCACTGGAAGCCGGCGAGATCGGCGACATTTCCGGCAAGGATATCGTCCATCTGCAATGCCATATCGGCCTCGACACGATCAGCCTGAAGCATCTCGGCGCGAAGAGCGTGACCGGGCTCGACTTTTCGCCGAAGGCTATCGAGGCGGCGCGCGGATTCGCCGCCAGAGCCGGCGCCGATGTCCGCTTTGTGGAGGCGTCGGTGTTCGATGCCGCCGAGGCGCTCGGCCAGACCTACGACATGGTGTTCGTCACCTGGGGCGCTATCAACTGGCTCGACGACATCTTTGCCTGGGCCCGTGTAGTTGCGGCGCTGCTGCGACCCAACGGCAAGCTCTATCTGCTGGAGGGGCATCCGGTGATGAATCAGTTCGAGGGGCGCGAAGGCAGGCTGGAACTGGAGTTCGTCTGGCGCACGCCACTGACGGAGCCTCTGATCTTCGACGAGGCGCAGACCTATACGGGGGACGCGCGCGCGCTCACGAGCACGCGCTGCTATGAATGGATCCACCCGCTCTCCGACATCGTCAACGCGCTGATCGCTGCCGGGCTCTCCATCGATTTTCTGCGCGAGCACGAGATCGTCGTCTGGAAGGCGTTTCCCTTCGTGGTCGAAGCTGGAGAGGACCAGTTCGTGCTTCCCGAAGGCATGCCGAAAATCCCGATGTCGTTTTCGATCGGCGCGACGAAGAGGTAACCGGGCGTGGTCACACTGCCTTCCGATATTGTTATCAGGCCGCTGGTCGAAGCCGATGCCGGTCAGTATCGCGCGCTGAGGCTGGAGGCCCTGCGCGACAGCCCGCAATCCTTCGGTGCAAGCATTGCGGAGGAGGAAGTGCTGTCCGATGAGGAGATGGTGAGGCGCGCCGTGCCGGAGGCCCCGAGCGTTACGTTCGGCGCTTTCGCAGGCGAAAGACTCGTCGGCACGGCGACCTACATCCAGAACAACCGTGAGAAGACCCGGCACAAGGGCACGATGGTGGCGGTCTATGTCTCGCCCGACTGGCGCGCTGCCAGGCTGGGGCGAAAGCTCATCGAAAGGATCATCGCGCATGCGCAAGCGCTGGGCGTGATGCTTCAATGCACGGTGACGGCCGAGAATGCCGCCGCGCGCCGGCTCTATCATTCGCTGGGTTTTCAGCCCTACGGCCTCGAGCGGGATGCATTGTGTGTGGACGGACGCTTTCTCGACGAGGAATTGCTGGTGCTGGATATGCGGCGTCCGGCAAAATAGCTGGCTGCATGGCTTGTTTGCCGCAGGACGGCGGCTAAACTCCGGCAAACCAATTCTGTTTCTGCAAAGCTTGGGAGCGAAACATGACCTCCAAATTGTCTCTGGCCGGATTGCTGGCCTTGCTTCTGATGCCGGCCTTGGCTTTCGCCCAGGCATTGCCCGATCTCGGTGGGAAAGCGGTGGTGGTGGTGACGGAAAACGCCTATCCGCCGCTGCAGTTCGTCGATCCCAAGACCGGGGAGCAGATCGGCTGGGAATATGATGCGATGAACGAGATCGCAAAGCGGCTGAACTTCAAGGCCGAGTACCAGAACACCTCGTGGGACGCGATGATACAGGCGGTCTCCGACGGCCAGTACCAGATCGGCATGACCGGCATCACCATCAAGGACGAGCGCAAGGAGAAGGTCGACTTCTCCGATCCCTACATGCGTTCGGAAATGCGCATGCTGGTGCGCGCCGACGAGGACCGCTTCACCGATCCGAAAAGCTTCGCGGCGATGACCGACGGCCTGATCGCCACGCAGGCCGGCACCACTCCGTTCTATGTCGCCGTCTACGAGGTGCTGGACGGCAACGAGCAGAACCCACGTATCAAGCTGTTCGAGACCTTCGGCGCTTCAGTGCAGGCGCTGAAATCGGGCGACGTCGATCTGGTGCTGACCGACGGGGTTGCGGCCAACGGCTATGTCGAGGCGTCGGAAGGCAAGCTCAAGGTGATCAGCGGGCCGCTCGGCACCGAGGATTTCGGCTTCATCTTCACCAAGGGTTCCGACCTCGTCGCGCCGGTCAACGCAGCGATCGCGGCGATGAAGGAAGACGGCACAATCGACGCGCTCAACAAGAAGTGGTTCCTCGACTACAAGATGGGTCAGTGAGCCCGGCCCTTTGAGATGCATGGCTGCCGGGATTTGCTGCTTCGCAACGGGCGGAGAACGGTCGCACGCACCGATGCCGCGCAGTCCTGACTGATGCCCCCTTCCGCCAAGCCTGAGAAGGAATTTCCCTGGTGGCTGGCTGCCGCCGGGGCGCTTGCCGTTGCGGCGGCGCTGTTCGTCGCGGCCAGCGATCTCTATTCGCAAGTGTTTTCCATCGTCGCCAAGGGCATCGGCGTAACCGTGTTCGTCACGCTGGTCGGCTACACGCTCGCTTCCGCGCTCGGCCTCGCCATCGCGCTTCTGGGGCTATCCGGCTCGGTCTGGCTGCGTCAGGCCGCGCGCTTCTATGTCGAGATCATCCGCGGCATTCCGATCCTTGTGCTCTTGTTCTGGATCGCCTTCGTCGGCGCGCCGGGCTTCGTCATCCTGTGGAACTGGCTTTCCTATCCGCTGCAGGCAGTTGGGATAACCGAGCCGATGCAGGTGCGCGACGTTTCGCTGATGTGGCGCGCGGTCATCGCACTCACCATCGCCTATTCGTCCTTCATCGCGGAGATTTTCAGGGCCGGCATCCAGGCCGTCGATGCAGGCCAGATCGAGGCTGCCAAGGCGCTCGGCCTGTCGCGCTACCGGCGCTTCCGCCACATTATCTGGCCGCAGGCTTTCCGCACCATTCTGCCGCCCTACGGCAATGATTTCATCGCCATGGTCAAGGACAGCTCGCTGGTTTCGGTGCTTGGCGTCGCCGACATTACCCAGATGGGAAAAGTCTATGCTTCCGGCTCGTTCCGCTTTTTCGAGACCTACTCCATAGTAGCCTACATCTACCTGGTGCTGACGGTAGGCCTTTCGCTCGGGCTGAGAGGGCTGGAACAGCGCCTGCGAAGAGGACGCACCGCATGACCGGCAACCACGACAAATCGGCGCTCGAACAGGTCTATGCGGCGCGAAGTGCGGATGAACTGGCGCAGGCTTATGCCGCCTGGTCGAACGCCTATGACCGAGAGACCGCGGCCTCCGGCTACTGCCTGCCCTTCATGACCACAAGCTGGGTCGCGCGCTATGTCCCTCGGGACGCGGGCGCGCTGCTCGATGCCGGCTGCGGCACGGGCCTGTCGGGCCCCTATCTGTGGGCGCTGGGATACACGAATATCGACGGGCTCGATTTTTCCGAAGAGATGCTGGCCCTTGCAGCCGCGCGCGGCGCGTATCGAGAACTTCGGCGCGCGACGCTCGGCGAGACGCTGCCCTGGCCGGATAACCATTACGCCGCGTTCTTCTCGACCGGCGTCTTCACCGAAGGTCACGCCCCGGCGTCGAGCCTCGATGAACTGGTGCGGATAACCCGGCCTGGCGGCCATGCGATCTTCACGGTTCGCGACACCGTATTGGACAGCGGAGAATTCCGCGAGCAGTTCTCGGCCTTGGAAAAGGCGGGCCGCTGGCGGCCGGTCGAGGAGAGCCCACCCTTCCGTGCCTTCGCGGTCGCCGAGCCGGAGGTGCTGGTGCAGGCGTTCGTGTTCGAGGTGATCTGATCGGAAAGACAGGGCGGCGGAACAGACCACGGACTCCATGCGTTGTCAGCCGGTTATCTCTGATGGGATTCCATGGAAGCACTCGTCGAGGAATTCGGACACCCGACCTATACATCGTTCCCGGTTATAGTGGCGCGGTTGCTTCTGGCGACCGTCTTCGGCGCTGTAATCGGCTTCGAGCGCGAGTGGCGCAACCGGCCGGCGGGGCTGAGAACACATATCCTGGTCTGCGTGGCCGCCGCGACGGTAGGAATCCTGACCATCGAAATCATCCACGCGCCGATGTTTTCTACCGATGCCGTCACGCTCGATCCGATCCGTGCGGTCGAGGCGGTGACTGCCGGCGTCGCCTTTCTTGCCGCCGGCACAATCCTGTTCGCGCGCGGCCAGGTGCACGGGCTGACCACCGGCGCGGGAATGTGGCTGGCGGGCGCCATAGGGCTTTCCGCGGGGCTTGGCTTCTGGCAGATCGCCACCTTCGGCACATTGCTGGCCTTGATCGTGCTTGGCCTGTTGAAAACGCTCGAGAGCCGGCTCGACCTGGACGAAGGGCCCGATTTCAAAAATTCGGCGGCGGGCGGCAAGGATGCCGAGCGGAGGATCGAACCCAAGCCGGACGATCCCTCCCATATGCAGCCATCGGAGCGATTTCCGGAGGGCCGATCGGATTGAGGCCGGGTGTTTCGCTGCCGCCGGCGGAGGCAATTGCCCAATTCCCAAAACATTGGTAAGAGCGCGGCATGGAAGAGCTGTTCGGAAATCCGGCCTACAAGGGTTTCGTGCTGCAGGATAAGAAGCGCCTGCCGGCACGGTTCTTTGCGCGGATTTCCGGCGCACTGACCAGCCGACTTATCTGAGCCTGTCACTCGGGCCGGCGGCTTACGGCTTCGGCTGAAGTCCCTTTCTCTTCCCAATCGACGGATTTACGCAATGAGCGCACCGCGCACCCTCTACGACAAGATATTCGACGACCATGTCGTCGACCGCCAGGACGACGGCACCTGCCTGCTCTATATCGACCGCCACCTGGTCCATGAGGTGACCAGCCCGCAGGCGTTTGAAGGCCTGCGCCTGACCGGCCGAACCGTACGGCATCCGGAAAAGACGCTCGCCGTGGTCGACCACAATGTGCCGACCTCGCCCGACCGCAAGCTCGGCATCAAGAACGAGGAAAGCCGCATCCAGGTGGAGGCGCTGGCGAAGAATGCCGCCGATTTCGGCGTCGAGTATTATTCCGAGACCGATCGCCGCCAAGGCATCGTTCACATCATCGGTCCGGAGCAGGGCTTCACGCTGCCGGGCATGACCATTGTCTGCGGCGACAGCCACACTTCGACGCACGGCGCTTTCGGTGCGCTGGCGCACGGCATCGGCACGTCGGAAGTCGAGCACGTGCTGGCCACCCAGACCTTGATCCAGCGCAAGGCCAGGAACATGCTTGTCCGCGTTGACGGGAAGCTGCCGCAGGGCGTTACCGCCAAGGACATCATCCTCGCCATCATCGGCGAGATCGGCACGGCCGGCGGCACGGGCTATGTCATCGAATATGCAGGCGAAGCCATCCGCGCGCTTTCTATGGAAGGGCGCATGACGATCTGCAACATGTCGATCGAAGGCGGCGCCCGCGCCGGCCTGATCGCGCCGGACGAAACAACCTACGCCTACGTCAAGGACAAGCCACGCGCGCCCAAGGGCAAGGCGTGGGACATGGCGCTCGAATACTGGAAGACACTGAAATCCGACGAGGGCGCGCATTTCGACAAGGTCGTGGTGCTCGACGCAGCAAACCTGCCGCCGATCGTGTCATGGGGCTCGTCGCCGGAGGATGTCGTCTCTGTCCAGGGCGTCGTGCCCGATCCGGCGGAAATCGCCGACGAGAACAAGCGGACGTCGAAGCAGCGGGCGCTGGACTATATGGGCCTGAAGGCCGGAACGAAGATCACCGATATCGAACTCGACCGGGTCTTCATCGGCTCCTGCACCAATGGCCGCATCGAGGATCTGCGCGAAGTCGCCAAGGTCGTCGAGGGAAAGACGGTAAATCCGCGCGTCAACGCCATGATCGTGCCCGGATCGGGCCTCGTGAAGGAGCAGGCGGAGGCCGAAGGACTCGACAAGATCTTCATCGCCGCCGGTTTCGACTGGCGCGAACCGGGCTGCTCCATGTGCCTGGCGATGAACGACGATCGGCTGAAGCCGCACGAACGCTGCGCCTCGACCTCGAACCGCAATTTCGAGGGGCGCCAGGGGTTCAAAGGCCGTACCCACCTGGTTTCGCCCGCAATGGCGGCGGCGGCGGCTATCGCCGGTCACTTCGTCGATATCCGCGACTGGAAGTAGCGGCATTGTGACAATCGCCCGATCTGCCGGAGCGAAAATCCGTTCGGCAGGTCGGGCTTAACCGCTTGTTTGCGCCTTGCCCGTAGATATTCCGCAAGGGAAGACGGGCAGGAAAGCGGTTTGGACACTCGCCTATTCATAGCACTGCTGAATCCTGGGATTGCCCTTGTTCTCGCATCGGCGTTTCTTACGCTTTGGGTTCACCAGCGGCACAGGCTCTATCTGGCGGTGCTGGTGCTGGCTTATTCCGCCTCCGCGGTCGGTTTCCTGCTGCAGTATTTTCCCCTGCCGGTTGGGCAGGAGTTGACCAAACTGCTCTCGAACCTGTGTTTCATGCTTACAGGCACCTGTCTCGCCGGAGCCGTCGTTGCACGCTATGGCAGGCGGGTGCCTTATACCGCACTCGGCATCCTGGGCGTCGGCGGCATGACCGCTTTTTGCTGGTTCCTGTTCGTCCAGCCCGACCTCACATGGAGAATCTACGCGATCAATTTTGCTATCGGCGGCATCAGCCTCGTCGTGGCGGCGGAATTGCGTGCGGTTCGACGAAACGGTCCCACGGAAGCGATTCTGTTCGTGCTGTCGCTGCTTTCCGCGCTGAATTTCTTCGTCCGCACAATCATCGCTTTGAAAATCAATGGGCCTTTCAACGCCGAAGTGGGACTTCACGACTCGCTCTATTGGACCACCTCTCTTCTGGCACATGCGCTCCTGTCGCTTCTGATCGCGCTCAGCCTGTTCACCGCGGCAGCGCTGGACGTTCTCAAAGCACTCAAAGCGGAATCGCATACCGACCCGCTGTCGGGCCTGCTCAACCGGCGCGGCTTCGAGGAGCGGGCATCCGCGATGCTGAAGCGCTCGCACGATAGCGGCTTGCCTTCCGCGCTGGTGATCGCGGACCTCGACCATTTCAAGGCTGTGAACGACACTTTCGGCCATGCTGTCGGCGACCAGGTCATAGCGGCGTTCGCATCGCAGTTGCGCTCGGAGGCTGGAAAGAGCGGCGTCGTCGGCCGGCTCGGTGGCGAGGAATTCGCGGTCCTGCTTCCGGCAAGCGATCTGGCGGCAGCGCAGATGTTCGCCGAAGGCGTCAGAACCTCGTTTTCACAGGGCGGCTCACGCGGACTGCCGGCGAAGGCAAGGGTCACCGCAAGCTTCGGCGTCGCGGCGGGCGAGGGAGCCCTCCCGGCGCTTCTGCGCCAGGCGGACGAGGCGCTTTACCAGGCCAAGCGGAACGGCCGCGACAGCGTCCGGATTTCCTATCGCCGCCCGCAACAAGAGCCGGTCGCGCCCGCCGGCATTCGCTTCGCCTGACCGGCCAAAGATCAGTCGCCGGGCGAGAAGCGCCGCACCAGTTCGTGGAATTCGTCGCGCAAACCCGGTATGTCCTCCGCAACGATGAGCGCCAGCTCGTGCTCCTCGAACAGCTTGAACCATTCGTCCCATTCGACCAGCTCAAGGCCGCCGGCATTGACCGGACGTTCGGCCTGGTCCTGGTCCTCATAGGCATTCTGGCCGAAAACGATCCGCAGCATCGGCTGTGTGCCGGCCGCCGGAGAGACATCCACGATGGCCGGTGCGCCGGCGCGGGCGGCGGCCCAGTCGCGGATTGCTTCGTGATCGGTCAGCATGATCGTATTGGCCATGTCATCTCTCCGTGTCGCTGATCCGAAACGAAGACTCCGGGCCGGCGGTTCCAAGCCGCTCCAGTAGTCTATGCGTCAAAATCGCCCTCGCAATTTCGCGGCTGGACTGACGCTGCGGAATCCGCGCTCGCGTTAACGCCTTTTTGGCTTGATCGTGGTTGAGTCCGCACCGATCGGAGCATGCAGTCGAAATGAGCGGGGCGGGATTCATCCTGGCGATAAACATGGCCGTCGCAGGCCTGCTGGCGGCTGCGTTTCTCATGGTCGCGGTCTACGACAAGAAGAACGATGCCGCGCGCTGGATGGCGTTCGGCTTTGCGCTCGCAATGTCGAATTTCGGTCTCGAATTCGCCATCGCCTCGCTCGGAACATCCCGGCCCGCCGTGGTCGCGTCCTTCGCCGCCTTCCTCGCAGCCATGGCTGTATTCAACGCCGGCATCGCCCGGAAATACGAAGTCGCCGTGCCGTGGCGGCTGATGGGCGCGGTTTTCGTTGTCTCGATCGCGACCTGCTATCTGATCCAGGACATGCCGCGGGATTCATTCAGCCGGATGCTGCTCTACCAATTGCCCTATTTCCTGATGCAGGCAGTCGGCGTCGGCATCGTTTGGTTAGCCAGGTCGAGGCGTCCGCTCGACAATCTGTTCATGGCGGTGATGTCGGCGAGCGCCCTGCAGTTTCTGAGCAAGGCATTTCTGTTCCAGATATTCGGCGGCACCGGCGCGACTGCCCAGGACTATCTGAAGACCAACTACGCATTGTTCTCCCAATCGATGGGAACTGTATTCGCAATGGCCATCGCCTTGCTGATGCTCGTCATACTGGTGCGCGACATCTTCGCCGACGTCACAGCGAAATCGGAAACCGACGCATTGTCGGGGTTGCTGAACCGGGGCGGCTTTGAGCGCCACGCCGAGGCGGCGCTGCGCGACTCCGCACGCACCGGCCTGCCGGTGACGCTGGTGATTTCGGACCTCGACCACTTCAAGGCCGTCAACGACACGTTCGGGCACGCTGCCGGTGACCGCGTCATCGAAGCGTTTGCGGGTTTCCTGCGGAACTCCACAAGCGGTCATCAGATCGCCGGACGCATAGGCGGCGAAGAATTCGCCGTCGCTCTGCCAGGAACCAACCTTTCCGGCGCCAGGCTCTTTGCAGAAGGGGCCCGCAGCGCCTTTGCCGGCCTTCCGATCGATGGCCTGCCGGACGACAGGCGCTTCACCGCAAGCTTCGGCGTTGCCGAACTGCGTGGCGGAGAGGGTATTTCGGACCTCATGCGAAGGGCGGACGAGGCGCTCTACGATGCCAAGAAAGGCGGCCGCGACTGCGTCCGCGTATTCGAGGCGCAGGAGCGTGATCTGTCGAGCGCGGGCTGAGAACACCCGAGCGGCTATTTGCTCGCCACGGACGAAACCTTGGTGACGAGCTTGTATTCGGCAAGTTCGTCCGGCGACAGATAGTAGAGCGCCCGCGGCGGCGTATCGAGCGCATGCAGCCAGAGAGCCGGATCTATGCCCATCTCGCTGAGATGCCGCGAGATGCGGGCCGTCGTCGCCTGCGCATCGGCCATCGCCTGCTCGGGCGCGGTTTCGCTCAGCGTGGCCGCGTAGAACTGATGCACGCCGATTGCCGCCTTTTCCCCGGCGCTGCGCGTCTTGCCGCCCGCGAAGAACAGCGGGCACGACGAGGCGCAGAGCGCACCGTCTACGACCACCGTTGCGATGCCGAGTTCGCGCACGGTCTTGGCCATGGCCATGGCGTCGTCGAGCGCGCCGCCGGGCGAGTTCAGCGAGACGGTCTTCACGTATTCGCCGCGCTCAGCGATCTCGGCCGCGAAGCGCGCCGCCGAGCCGGGCTCGATGCTGCCTTCGGCGGTCATCACGCCGCCCGCCCCGAGTGTGAACGCCATCGGCTGGCGCAGCCTTGCTTCGTCGGCGGTCACGAATTCGCGTGGATCGGCGGGTGGGGGTGGGG
>NZ_AHAM01000029.1 GCF_000236565.1 Mesorhizobium alhagi CCNWXJ12-2
GGAGAGCGTGATCCTTTTCCTCATCATCTTCTTCTGGACGCCGCCGCATTTCTGGGCGCTTGCCCTGTTCAAGGCCGGCGACTACGCCGCCGCCGGAATACCGATGATGCCGAACGTCGCGGGCGAAGCTTCGACCCGCAAGCAGATCCTCGCCTATTCGCTGCTGCTGGCGCCCGTCGGCGTGGCGCCCTGGCTGTCCGGCTTTGCGAGCGGCGTCTACGGGCTGGCGTCGGCGGCGCTCGGCGCGGGCTTTGTCTGGTATGCGTGGAAAGCGCTCGCCGCACCCGATGCGGGCATGAGGAATGCCAAGGCGTTGTTTGCCTATTCGATCGTCTATCTTTTTGCGATCTTTGCCGTGCTGCTCGGCGACAGCATTGCAGCGCGGGCGCTCGGTTGAGGCGGCTGGAGCCGTTCCCTGCGCTCACAATGGGACTGCGCAGAAACCGAGCAGGAGCAGGACGGCCGTGCCCAGGCCGAGAATGAACACCGTCTTTGCGTCCATGACCTGGCCCCCCAAAGTCGTTTTGGCCAGCGTACCCAAGAAAACCCGCAAAGGCCAGAAGAGCGGTTGGCCGTGCGCAGATGGGGGCGACAAATCGTCTCGGGCAAGTTATGTTGACGTCGGTGCAGGTCGCGGTTTCGCGTGACCAGTCACGCTGGACGGCAGCACCGTGAATCGCGACCCCACCGGACCTGGTCCAGGAGGAAAATGGTCATGGCGAATTTTCACGTGCTTGCAGGCCCCAACAAGAAGAAGGCCGTGGCTCAACCCACGGTTCGCCAGATATCGATCGCGGATGTTTTCGACGCGCTGCGTCGAGGGCTCGACGATTTCTGGGAAAAGCCGTCGCATTATGTCTTTTTGTGCCTGATCTACCCCGTCATCGGTGTGATCCTGATCACATGGACGTCCGGCGGCAATGCCCTGCAGCTCATCTATCCGCTCATCACCGGTTTCGCCTTGCTCGGACCTTTGGCCGCGCTCGGACTTTATGAAATCAGTCGGCGGCGGGAACTCAATCTCGACTCGTCCTGGACGCATGCGCTCGAGGTGCGGAACTCACCGGCTATCCCGGCGATTCTTGCCGTCGGCGCGATGCTCCTGGGGCTGTTCATAGCCTGGCTGCTCGCCGCCCAGGCGCTGTTCAATTGGCTTTACGGCGCCGACGTGCCGACGTCGATCACGGGTTTCGTGTCCGACGTGTTCACCACCCAACGGGGCTGGACGCTGATACTGCTCGGCAATGCGATCGGCTTCCTGTTCGCGCTGGTGGTGCTCAGCACCACGGTCATCGCCTTTCCGCTGCTTCTCGACCGGGACGTCGGCGCGTATGCCGCCATCGAAACATCGGCCCGCGTGATGATCGCAAACCCCGTGCCGATTGTCTTGTGGGGTCTGATCGTAGCGGTCGCGCTGGTTGCCGGGTCGCTGCCGCTTTTCGTCGGCCTGGCCATCGTCATCCCGGTGCTCGGCCATTCCACCTGGCATCTTTACCGCAAGGTGGTCGAAACCCCGCCGGCCAAGAGGCGGCGTGTTAAGCACTGAGGATCAGGCATAAATGACAGCGAGGCGCCCGATACCGGGTCGCCTCGCTGTCAAGGAAGCATGCTCAGCCTTCGCCTACCCGCCGGTGCCGAAGAAGTTCATGCGGGTCAGGGCCGTATAGTCGGATTCGAAGACCATCAGCGCCACGAAAACCAGCACCGCCACCGGCGGCAGCAAGATCGCCCAGCTGAGCGCCGGCCGTTCAAACGCCATGTGCATGAACACGGCGACGATCAGCCCTGCCTTCAGCACCATGAAGATCAGGATCAGCGTCCATCTGAGGTAGCCCTCGAAGCCGACATAATCGACGAAATAGGAACAGGCGCTGAGAATGAACAGCCAGAGCCAGACGATGAGATAGAGCCTGATCGGGTGCTCCTGGTGCACCTCTGCATGCGCCGTCGTCGTCGCATCATGCCCGTGAGCATGCGCGCTATGTTCCGAACCGTGTGCCGTTGCTTCAGCCATGTCCGCCTCTCACCACAGATAGAAAAATGCGAAGATGAAGACCCAGACGAGATCGACGAAGTGCCAGTAAAGGCCCATGATCTCGACGCTCTCGTAATTGCCTCTTCGGCTTGTGAAAAAGCCGCGCTCGCCGACATCGTAGTCGCCGCGCCAGACCTTCCGCGCCACGATGAGCAGGAAGATCACGCCGATCGTGACATGGGTGCCGTGGAAGCCCGTGATCATGAAGAAGGTCGCGCCGAACTGCTCTGCGCCCCATGGATTGCCCCAGGGCCGCACGCCCTCGCTGATCAGCTTGGTCCATTCGAAGGCCTGCATGCCGACGAAGGTCGCGCCGAGCGCGGCGGTGACCAGCATCAGGATCGCCGACATCTTGCGGTTGCGCCGATAGCCCTGCATCACCGCCATCGCCATGGTGCCGGACGACGAGATCAGGACGAAGGTCATGATGGCGATCAAGAGCAGCGGAACGCTCACACCGCCGATATGCAGGCTGAAAACTTCGCTGGCATTGGGCCAAGGCACCACAGTCGACATGCGCGCGGTCATGTAGGCGAGCAGGAAGCAGCCGAAGATGAAGGTGTCGGACAGGAGGAAGATCCACATCATGGCCTTGCCCCAGGAGACGTTCTTGAACGCCCGCTGGTCGGAAGACCAGTCCGAAGCGATGCCTCGCAAGCCGTCCGGCCGCGGGCCGATCCCGGTCGTGTTCGTCAGCGTCGTCTCTGCCATCCGCTTTGTCCTTCAGGTCAGCAGTTGTCGGCAAATATCGATGAAGTCGGCTGCCCAGCCGGCGAGCAGCACGAACACCGCGAACCAGACGAAGAGCAGGAAATGCCAGTACATGGCGCAGAGCTCGACACTGAGCCGAAGCCGCTCGGGCTGGTAGCGTCGTCCCCAGGCTCCCGAAATCGTCCGCGCCAGCGCCACCAGGCCGCCCAGAATGTGCAGCCCGTGCATGCCGGTGATCATGTAGAAGAAGCTGTTGGCCGGATTGGCTTCCAGGAAATAGCCGCTGGCCGAAAGATCACGCCAGACGACGAGCTGACCGGCGAGGAAGGCGAGCGCGGTCAGCCCGCCTGTGACGAGGCCGAGCCGCACCATGTCGATCTGGCCGCGGTGCGCGGCGATAACGGCGCACTGCAGCGCCACGCTGGAAAGAACCAGCACCCCGGTGTTCAGCCACAGCAGCGGCGGGATCGGCAGCGGCTGCCAGTCCGACAGCTCCATGCGCATGAAGTAGGCGCTGGCGAACAGCGCGAACAGGCAGCCGACGACGGCCAGGAACACGCCGAGCCCTACCTTGGCGGTCGGCATGCCGGTCACGTCCGTGTCCGGAAAAGCGGCTGCCGGCCCGTGCTCGAGCCAGGGCTTCGACATCAGCCCCTGGTGGGACAGCCACCAGCCGGCGATGCCGGCGATCACGAGCAGGAAGACCAGTATGACGCTCATGCCAGCCCCGTGGCGGTCTTGCCGGTTCCGGGATCGTTCTGGGCTATGAAATCCTCCTTCGCCCCCGGCACGCTGTAATCATAGGCCCAGCGGTAGACGATCGGCAGCTCCTTGCCGAAATTGCCATGCGGGGGCGGCGTTTCGGATGTCTGCCATTCGAGCGTGGTGGCACGCCATGGATTGCCGCCCGCCTCGCGGCCGTACCAGATGCTCCAGATCAGGTTGAAGAGGAACACCAGCTGCGCGAAGCCGACGACGAGCGCGGCCACCGAGATGAAGGCGTTGAGATTTTCCACCGGTGCGGTGATGAAGGCCGGTTCGCCGATTTCAGGATAGCGGCGGGGGACGCCGACCAGCCCGACATAGTGCATCGGGAAGAAGATCGCATAGGCGCCGACGAAGGTGATCCAGAAGTGGAACTGGCCCATCGCTTCATTCATCATCCGCCCGGTGATCTTCGGGTACCAGTGGTAGATCGCGCCGAAGATAACCATGATCGGGGCGACACCCATTACCATGTGGAAGTGCGCGACGACGAACATCGTGTCCGAGAGCGGCACGTCGACAACGACATTGCCGAGGAACAGCCCGGTCAGGCCGCCATTGACGAAGGTGACGATAAAGGCCAGCGCAAACAGCATCGGCAGCGTCAGGTGGATGTCGCCGCGCCACAGGGTCAGCACCCAATTGTAGACCTTGATGGCGGTAGGTACCGCGATGATCAGTGTTGTCGTTGCGAAGAAGAAGCCGAAATAGGGATGCATGCCCGAGACATACATGTGGTGCGCCCAGACGATGAAGGAGAGCGCGCCGATGATTATGATCGCCCACACCATCATGCGATAGCCGAAGATGTTCTTGCGCGCGTGGGTCGAGATCAGGTCGGAGACGATGCCGAAGGCCGGCAGCGCGACGATATAAACCTCCGGGTGGCCGAAGAACCAGAACAAATGCTGGAACAGGATCGGGCTGCCGCCGCCATAGCTCAGCTGCTCGCCCATCTCGACCAGGGCGGGCATGAAGAAGCTGGTGCCGAGGACGCGGTCGAACAGCATCATCACGCTGGCCACGAACAGCGCGGGGAAGGCCAGCAGCGCCATCACCGTGGCGGTGAAGATGCCCCACACGGTCAAAGGCAGGCGCATCAGGGTCATGCCGCGGGTGCGGCCCTGCAGCACGGTGACGACGTAATTCAGACCGCCCATGGTGAAGCCGATGATGAACAGGATCAGCGAGACCAGCATCAGGATGATGCCGGCCTGCTGGCCGCCCGGCGTGCCGCCGAGGATGGCCTGCGGCGGATACAGCGTCCAGCCGGCGCCGGTCGGGCCGCCGGGGGCGAAGAAGCTCGCGACCAGCACCAGCACCGCGACCAGATAGATCCAGTAGGAGAGCATGTTTACATAGGGGAACGCCATGTCGCGCGCGCCGACCATCAGCGGGATCAGGTAATTGCCGAAGCCGCCGAGGAAGAGCGCGGTGAGCAGGTAGATCACCATGATCATGCCGTGCATGGTGATGAACTGGTAATAAGCTTCGGGCGTGATGAAGTCGAAGGTGCCGGGGAAGCCGAGCTGAAGCCGCATCAGCCAGGACAGCACCAGCGCCACCATGCCGATGGCTATCGCGGTGCCCGAATACTGGATGGCTATGACCTTGGCATCTTGCGAGAAGACGTATTTGGTCCACCAGCTATGCGGATGGTAGAGTTCGACCTCTGGAACTTCCGCAGGCGGAATGACATCTACGGCGCCATGTGTGGCATCGACCATCGGTTCGCCTCCTTGTTCCTTCCGGCGAGGCCCGCGGCGTGTTCAGGCCCGGCCGCTCGAAAGTCCCTGTCCCTTACCCCACGGCCTCCCCGTTCAAGGCCGCACCACTGCTTCTTCGGCCGCGCCGACCTGTTCGGGCGCCGACAATTGCGCGAATGTCGACTGCTCGCCGAGCCAGGTGGCGTAGTCTTCCGCGGTATCGATCATGACGATGCCGCGCATGAATCCGTGCCCGGTGCCGCAAAGCTCCGCGCACAGCACCTCGAAGGTTCCCGTCCGCGTCGGCGTGAACCAGAAATAGGTGACCGAACCGGGGATCATGTCCATCTTGGCGCGGAACTCGGGCACGTAGAAATCGTGCAGCACGTCGATCGAGCGCAGCAGCATCTTCACCGGCTTGTCCATCGGCAAATGCAGGTCGGCGGCCTCGACGACCAGGTCGTCCTGGCCGTTGGGATCGTCCGGATTGATGCCTAAGGGATTTTCCGCATTGATCAGGCGGCTGTCGGACGTGCCGAGCTTACCGTCCGCGCCCGGCAGGCGATAGCTCCATTGCCATTGCTGGGCGATGACCTCTACTTCGGTGGCGTCGGCGGGAACCGTGATGAACTGGTTCCAGACGAACAGGCCGGGAACCAGCATGGCGGTGACGCCGAGCCCGGTCAGGATGGTCAGCCACCATTCGAGCCGCTTGTTCTCCGGCTCATAGTGGGCGACGTTGCCTTCCTTGTGGCGGAAACGCCAGACGCAGTAGGCCATGAACAGCACGACGGCGGCAAACACCGCGCCGGTGATCCAGAATGTGATGATCAGCGTCGAGTCGATATAGCCCCAGTTCGAGGCGATGGGCGTCCACCACCAAGGACTGAAGGCGTGGAACAGGACCGAGCCCACCACGACCAGAACGAGTACAAGCGCAATCGCCATGCCCCGGTTCCTCCGCAATCCGGGGAAACCTCCAATCCCGCGGAATGCCGAAGCATCATAGCGTGATTTGCCGCGAGAATTCCATTGCGCGGTTTTGTCGCGGGCAGACGCGAAAAAGCCGCGGAATTCCGCGGCTTTTCGTTTGCTTGATTTCCTGGAAGAAACTGGAGCGGGTGAAGCGATTCGAACGCTCGACCCCAACCTTGGCAAGGTTGTGCTCTACCCCTGAGCTACACCCGCTCGCACGGCGTCCGCCGCAAGCCGCGCTTATATGGCCGAAGAGCGAGCCGATTGCAACAGGGAAATGGCGGGGTCTTCGTGCGACGATTTTGCCCGTCCCAGGCTTCGGCTGCGCCCGCCGCTTCCGGTCTTGTCTTGCGGCCGGCTTTGGTCATAAACCGGTGCCGACCAGCATTCGCTCCGGAAAATTGCAGCCATGCCTAAATCGCCCGAAGACCTTTTTGCCTATCTCGACGGTCTCGGCATTCCGGTCCGGACAAAATCCCATCCGCCGCTGTTCACGGTCGCCGATTCGCAGGCGCTCCGCGGCGAGATTCCCGGCGGGCACACCAAGAACCTGTTCCTCAAGGACAAGAAGGACAATTTTTTCCTGGTCACCGTCGGCGAAGAGGCGGAAGTGGATTTGAAGCAGATCCACCATGTCATCGGCGCGGCCGGACGGGTCTCCTTCGGCAGCCGGAGCCGCTGATGGAACTTTTGGGCGTCGCGCCCGGCGCGGTGACCGCCTTCGGCCTGATCAACGACACGGCCGGCCGGGTGAAGTTCGTCATCGACGAGGCGCTGATGCGCGAAGAGATCGTCAACGCGCATCCCCTCACCAACGAGGCGACCACCTCGATCGCCGGCGGCGATCTTCTGGCCTTCGTGCGGGCGACCGGACACGAGCCTCATGTCTTGAAAGTATCGGCATGAATGCCACATGGTGGCGCAGAGCCGCCAGCATTGGCGGCAGCGCCGCAACGGCGGGCCGGCAGCGACCGAAAGGGCAGCAATGAACACCAAGGACAATCCGTTCGGCGGGATGGGAAGCCAGTATTCCACCAGCGTGCAATACGGCAACGGCCAGCCGCGGCGCGAGCCCGCTCCCGGTCCGGCGACTGGAACGCCGCTGATGGCTGAACCCTTCGCGGTCAAGGATGTCTCCACCAAGAGCTTCGCCGCCGATGTGATCCAGGAATCGCGCCGTCAGCCGGTGCTGGTCGATTTCTGGGCGCCCTGGTGCGGCCCGTGCAAGCAGCTCGCGCCGGCCCTCGAAAAAGCGGTGCAGGCCGCCGGCGGCAGGGTCAAGCTGGTCAAGATGAACATCGACGAGCACCCGGCCATTGCCGGCCAGCTCGGCATCCAGTCGATCCCGGCCGTTATCGCCTTCAAGGACGGCCAGCCGGTCGACGGCTTCATGGGCGCCATCCCCGAAAGCCAGATCCGCGATTTCATTGACAAGGTCGCCGGCAAGGGCGGCGGCGGCCAGGCGCAGATCACCGAGGCATTGGCCGCGGCGACGGAAGCCCGTGAGGCGGGCGACCTGCAGGGCGCTGCGCAGATCTACGACGCGGTTCTGGCGCAGGCTCCCGACAATATCGACGCGATCGCCGGCCTTGCCGACATCCTGTTCGAGGCCGGAGACAGAGCGGCTGCGCAGGAAATTCTGGCGCGCGCCCCGGAAGACAAGAAGGATGCTCCGGCGCTCGCCGCCATCCGCGCCAAGCTCGCTCTCGCCGAACAGGCCGCGGCGCTCGGCGATCCGGGCGAACTGGAGCGCCGCCTTGCCGCCGATCCGAACGACCATCAGGCGCGCTTCGACCTCGCCATGATCCAGAACGCGCTCGGCATGCGGCAGGAGGCCGCCGACAATCTGCTGGCCATCGTCAAGGCGGACAGGACGTGGAAGGATGACGGCGCCCGCGCCCAGCTCCTGCAGTTCTTCGAGGCCTGGGGCCTGACCGACGAGGTGACGCTGGCTGCGCGGCGCAAACTGTCGTCGCTGCTGTTTTCGTAACGGCATACCCGGTCGATGGAACATGCTTCGGCCGGTCCATTTCGGGGACTTTGAAATTGACTTGCGGATTCCGGCAGATGCTCCAGATTCAAGGCTATCGCCGGAACGGAGAATGAGATGCAGGCGGGAAACGCCCACTACCGGCTCCCATCCGATCTGCCTGCCGTAGCAGCGGTTTTCCCGCTGTCCGGGGCGCTGCTGCTGCCGGGCGGGCGCATGCCGCTCAATATCTTCGAACCGCGCTATCTGCAGATGATCGACGAGGTCATGGCGGGAACGCGGCTGATCGGCATGGTGCAGCCGGCCCTCGACGGGTCGATGCGCGATGATGACGAGCCGGAGATCTGCGAGGTCGGATGCCTCGGCCGGATCACATCGCTCGCCGAAACCGGCGACGGGCGCTATCTGATTTCGCTGCAGGGCGTTTGCCGCTACCGGATCGCCGAGGAGATGGCTGTGAAGACGCCGTTCAGGCAGTGCCGCATCATGCCATTCCTGGCCGATCTGAAGGAGGACCCGACCGCCGGAGACGTCAACCGGCCGGCTCTCCTCAAGGCCTTCCGCGCCTATCTGCAGGCCAACGATCTGGAGGCCGACTGGGACAGCGTCAGCCGCGCCGAAAACGCCATGCTGGTGAACGCGCTGTCGATGATGGCGCCTTACGGCGCGGCCGAAAAGCAGGCGCTGCTCGAGGCGCCGGACTTGAAGACGCGCGCCGATACGCTGATCGCGATCACCGAAATGGCGCTGGCGCGCGAAGACGATGAGTTCGGCTCCAGCCTGCAATAGCCGCGCCGACCTGGGGGAAGCAGATGCGTAAGGAAGAAAAGCCGAAAATCGACGCCAGGCTGCTGGAACTGCTCGCCTGCCCGCTGACCAAGGGGCCGCTGGTCTGGGACGAGGAGAAATCCGAACTCTATTCGCGGCTGGCCAAGCTCGCCTATCCGGTGCGCGACGGCATCCCGGTGATGCTGCCTTCGGAGGCGCGCACCGTCGATCCGGACGCCGAACCTGCCCGCTCCGCCCGCTCGCGCCGGGAATGAAGCTCGCGGAGGGGTCGCTGCGAGCGCTCAAATGTGGATAGAATCCACCCTGCTCCGGCCCGAATAAAAAATTACACCTTGCGGATCAATGGCATAGCAGCCGGCGAGAGAATTTTTTCCGCTCGTTTGTTCACACCCTCTGACGCGCCCGCATAATCCGTCCATCGCCCTTGCGGGAACCGGTTCCGGACCGGGGATTGGGAGGGCGGCGGTGACCTCCCGGCGTGGATTCGGTTCCCACGACCTCCGAGGGCGTCCGACGGGCCGGCATTCCCGATGCGAAGCGCCAATGCTTTGCGGAAGGCAGGCGGATCATCCGCGCGCCATTGTCCATGGAAAGAACATGGAGCGGGGCGTGTGACCGGTCGACCGTGGCGACAGACACCGGACGGGCGGGCATGGGAGTGCCTGTTCTTTTTTACGAATTCGTGCGGTGCTTTCTTGCCCGCCCGTCTTCCCGACTCCTGAGCCTGTCGAAGGGCTTGCAATGGCCAGGGCCGAAAGGCAGCGTGGCAAGGGAGAAGCGCATGCCGAGGCAATTGACCTTCTCTCCGTGGAAAAGGCCGCGGCAGTCTCACCATGAGGGCTACTGGTGCCTCGCGAAGCGCGCGTCAGCGCCGCCTCAGATACTGAATGTCGGGAAGCCGCTCTTCGTTTCCGGAGCCGTCGCCGAACTTTGCGGCTGTGAATCCGTGTCGTTCATAGAAACGCCGCGCACCGGAATTTGCCTGGAAACAGTGCAGCTTCACTTCCGTCATGCCGGCGGTCGCCTGTTCGAGGAGCCGGCTGCCGATGCCTCGCCCGGTCCAGGCGGGGTCGATGTAAAGCTGTTCCACCCATTCGCCATGGACTGCAATGAAGCCGACGATGCTTTTGGCGGCTTCGGCAACCGTCACGCGTTGCAGCGGCAGAACGATCCCGCTGATGAAGGCCAGGTCTTCGTCAGGCGTATGCACCGTCGGCATCCAGGCGAACGATCCAAGCGCCGCCCGCATGATCCGTGCGATGTCGCGAGCGTCCGACCCGGCGGCCGGACGCAGCGCCACATCGGCGGATGGCAATCAGGCGGCCTTCTTCTTCGGGGTGATCAGCCCGCGCTCGACCAGCAGCTCGGCGATCTGCACCGCATTGAGCGCCGCGCCCTTGCGCAGATTGTCGGAGACGATCCACATCGACAGGCCGTTGTCGACCGTCGAATCCTCGCGGATGCGGGAGATATAGGTGGCGTCCTCGCCGGCCGAATCGATCGGCGTGGCGTAGCCGCCGTCTTCCTGCTTGTCGACGACCAGGCAGCCCGGCGCGTCGCGCAGAATATGCCGCGCCTCGTCGGCCGTAATCGGCTTCTCGAACTCGACATTGACGGCTTCCGAGTGGCCGATGAAAACCGGCACGCGCACGCAGGTCGCTGTCAGCTTGATCTTCGGGTCGAGCATCTTCTTGGTCTCGGCGACCATCTTCCACTCTTCCTTGGTGAAGCCGTCATCCATGAATACGTCGATATGCGGGATGACGTTGAAGGCGATGCGCTTGGTGAATTTCTTGGCCTCGACCGGGTCGGCGACGAACACCGCGCGGGTCTGCGTGAACAGTTCGTCCATGCCTTCCTTGCCGGCGCCCGAAACCGACTGATAGGTCGCCACCACCACGCGCTTGATCGTGGCCTGGTCGTGCAGCGGCTTCAGCGCCACGACGAGCTGGGCCGTCGAGCAGTTCGGGTTGGCGATGATGTTTTTCCGCGTGAAGAGCGAGATGGCGTCCGGATTGACCTCCGGCACGATCAGAGGCACGTCCTGATCGTAGCGGAAAGCCGACGAATTATCGATGACGACGCAGCCCTGCTTGCCGATCTTGGGCGACCATTCCTTCGAGACGTTGCCGCCGGCCGACATGATGCACAGATCGGTGTCGGAAAAGTCGTAGGTATCGAGCACCTTGACCTTCAGCGTACGGTCGCCGAACGACACTTCGGTGCCGAGCGAGCGGCGCGAGGCGAGCGCCACGACCTCGTCGACGGGAAAACCGCGCTCCTCGAGAATATTGAGCATTTCCCGGCCCACATTGCCCGTGGCGCCGACGATCGCAACCTTGAAACCCATGTCAGTTCTCCTGTCCCTCTCCGCTCGCTTCTGGAAAAAACCCGCCCGGCCGGAGCAGGTTCCATCCCCGGGCCGGACCCGGGAGAGGGTGAGCAGGCCAAGGGAAATCAGACCGTTTTGGTGGTCGCTTTGGCCGTGGTTTTGGTGGAACGGAAGGATGCGCGTTCGCGTCCGGCACGATCGGAATCGTGGCCGGGAAAGTCGAATGCAAAGAGCGCCATCAAGAGGCCGCGCATGGAAATCTCCGTAACGCGTGGCGTATGACGCGGTTTACGTTAGGAGTCAACCGAGCCAACGAGGCGGGATAGCCTCCCTCGGCATCCCGCGCGCCCCCCGCTGCCGGGCGCACATCGCCGGGTTGTGATTTGACTGCGCAATCCGCCGCCCTAACCTGAACCTGAACGGGCAGACAAGGAGATCAACATGCGATCGCTGCCAATTTTCATTCGCCGGATCGTACTCGGCGCGGCCGCCCTCGGCGCCTTGGCGCTCCCAGCCTCGGCGCATCATGGCTGGGCGTGGACGCAAGACGGATTTTTCGAACTGACCGGCACAATCACCGCCATCGATTACGGCAATCCGCATCCGACGCTGGATGTGGAAGCCAACGGTGAGGTCTGGCGGGTCGACCTGGCGACGCCGCGCGCCACGGCAAATGCCGGCTTCACGGAGGACACCGCGGCGGTTGGCGACGAGGTGACGGCGATCGGCAACCGGTCCCGCGATGAAACCGAGAAGCACATGAAGGCGGTCAGGATCATCGTCAAGGGCCAGACCTACGACGTCTATCCGGACCGCGTTCCGTCGAACTGAACTCCGCCGCCGAAATGGAATTTTGGGAAGCCATCGAACAGCTCGGCGCGGTTCGTGCCGTCAAAAGTTCGTTCTTCACCTATCCGATCGTCAATGCCTTGCACATAATGTCGATCGGCGCGCTCTGGACCAGCGTGCTACTGATGGATCTTCGCGTCCTCGGCGCTTTTTCCAGTGTCGAGCGGGCGCCCTTTGTGCGGCTGCTCCGCCGGGTCGCGCTCGCGGCCTTCTGCGGCGCATTGCTCACCGGACCGTTGATGTTCGCTATCCGGGCCAGCGAATATGCGGCGATGCCGGTTTTTCTCGCAAAGATGGGGTTGATCGTGCTGGCCGGTGTTAATTTCATCCTGTTCCAGCGGCTGGCCGGAGGCAACGAGAAAGAAGGTCTCAAATTGCCGGCAGCGGCCTCGATCGTCTTGTGGACCGCCGTGCTTTTCGCCGGGCGCTTTATCGGCTTCATGTGAGGCAGGGCGCCTGGGCGAACAGCATAGGAAACCGCCGCCCCTACGTTGCCGCTACCCCAGAAACCTCGAGATAATGGCGTCGCCCATCTGAACGGTGCCGACCTCGGTCGTGCCCGCCGAAAGAATATCTTTCGTGCGCAGGCCCTCGTTGAGTACGGCTGAGATCGCCGCTTCCAGCCGGTCGGCTTCCGCCACCATGTTGAACGAGTAGCGCAGGCACATCGCAAACGACGCGATCATGGCGATCGGATTGGCAACGCCCTGGCCGGCAATGTCCGGCGCCGATCCGTGCACCGGCTCGTAAAGCGCCTTGCGCTTGCCAGTCATCGCGTCGGGCGCGCCGAGCGAGGCCGACGGCAGCATGCCGAGCGAGCCGGTCAGCATCGCCGCGACGTCCGACAGCATGTCGCCGAACAGATTGTCGGTCACGATCACGTCGAACTGCTTTGGCCAGCGGACAAGCTGCATGCCGCCGGCGTCGGCCAACATGTGATCGAGCTTCACGTCGGCATATTTCGCCTTGTGCGTCTGCGTCACCACCTCGTTCCACAGCACGCCAGACTTCATGACGTTGCGCTTTTCCATCGAGGTGACGTGGTTCTTGCGGGTCCGCGCCAGCTCGAAAGCAACGCCCGAAATGCGCTCGATCTCGAACGTGTCGTAGACCTGCGTGTCGATGCCGCGCTTCTGGCCGTTGCCGAGGTCGATGATCTCCTTCGGTTCGCCGAAATAGACGCCGCCGGTCAGCTCGCGCACGATCAATATGTCGAGGCCCTCGACCACCTCCGGTTTTAGCGACGACGATGCCGCCAGCGCCGGATAGCAGATTGCAGGCCTGAGATTGGCGAAGAGCTGCATGTCCTTGCGCAGGCGCAAAAGACCGGCTTCGGGGCGAACCTCGTAGGGAACGGAGTCCCATTTCGGGCCACCCACCGCACCGAACAGCACGGCGTCGGCGGCCATTGCCTTGTCCATGTCGGCATCCGAAATCGCCGCTCCATGCGCGTCATAGGCCGAGCCGCCGACCAGCCCTTCCTCGGTCTCGAAGCCCGAGCCAAAGTTCTCGTTCATCGCAGCGATCAGTTTTCGCACCTCCGCCATCGCTTCGGGGCCAATGCCGTCGCCGGGGAGAAGGAGGAGCTTGCGCGATGCCATGGAACAACCTTTCGGAATTTGGGAGCCGGCGCTTTGCTAGACGTGCAGCCGGCTGCACGCAAGCGCCGCCTTCGTCTAAATCATCGCCTCGGCTTCTCGGCGAAGCTGCAGGGCCGGACTGTCCGGCGGCGGCTCGATATCGTCGAAAGTTATCGCCTGCCCGGCGGGTATGGGTCGAACCAGCTTGACGCCATGCGCGAGGCCGATCGGCAGCGCCTTCATGGCCAACGATCTTCTCGCCGGCAGGAGCTTCCCCCAGACGGTGTAGCCGCCCTCGCCGTCGAGCATCTCGCCAGGCTCCAGGTCGCGCTTGGCCACTGCCACGGCATCGCCCCGGAAGACGCGGCTCTGGCCCGTCGGCTCGCCGCGCAATGCCGCGCTCAGCACCGAAATGCCGAGCTCCAGCCCGATCAGGTGGAACGGCTTGTACATGGCGGCATAGCGGCCGGTGGAATCGACCGGCAGCCCGTATTGCCGGAAGCAGGCCGCGGCATAGTCGTTCGGCGCTTCGAGCACCACATAGACGCCCCAACGGAGGTCGCGGAACACCGGGCGGCCGTCGCGCTCCAGCGAGGAGACGACCTCCACCATGCCGTCGCCTTGAAGCTGGCCCCCCGCCTCGCGCGGCCGCAGTACATGCGCCAGGTCATCGACGCCGCATGGCGGAAACAACAGCCCGTCCTCCGGAACGTCGAGCTCGCAGGCATTGGCGATCGCCGCCATCTCGATCGCCGATTTGGTGCCGTCGAGAAAGGAATTGAACATCTGGCTGTTCATGCCCGCGGCTCGCGCGGCCTCGGGCGTCAGTCCGTAATGGGTCCAGACATCGTCGGGCGTCACCTGATGGTAGGCCGGAAGGTATTTCGTGCCCTTGCCGGCTGCCTGGACGCGAAAGCCGGCCGCGCGCGCCCAGTCGACCATCTCGGCGACCAGCGCCGGCTGGTCGCCATAGGCCATGGAATAGACGATGCCGGCCTTCCGTGCCCGCGCCGCCAGTGCCGGCCCGGCAAGGACGTCGGCCTCGACATTGACCATGACGATATGCTTGCCGTTGTCGATGGCTGTGAGCGCGTGGATCACGCCGGCCTGCGGCGAGCCGGTTGCGTCGATAACGACGTCGACGTCACGGGCGCAGAGGTCGCGTCCGTCCTCGACAAAAATCGTTGCCGCGATCCGCTCCTCCTCCCAGCCCACTGCCCGGCAGGCGTGCCTGGCGCGTTCCGGATCGAGATCGGCGATCACCGCGACCTCGAGCCCCGGCGTGGTGGGCACTTGCGAGAGGAACATCGAGCCGAACTTGCCGGCGCCGATCAGGCCGGCCCTGACCGGTTTGCCCTCGGCGGCGCGCGCCTGCAGGAGGGAGTAGAGGTTCATGCCGGTCCCGACCCGCGCCGCAGCGCGGTCACCTCGATCTCGATCTTCATCTCGGGCTTGTTCAGGCCGCAGACAATCATGGTGGCGGCGGGACGTATGTCGCCGAAGGCCTCGCCCAGGATCGGAAAGACGCGGTCAACGAAATCCGCGTCGGTGATGTAGTAATGCGCGCGGACCACATCGGCGAGCGAGAAGCCGCCTTCTTCCAGCGCCCTGGAAATCGTCGCCAGGCAGTTGCGGGCCTGCGCCTCGACGCTCTCCGGCATCGTCATGGTCGCATAGTCGTAGCCGGTCGTTCCGGAAACGAAACACCAGTCGCCCTGCACCACGGCGCGCGAATAGCCGGCAGCCTTCTCGAAAGGCGAGCCGGTAGAGATGAGCTTTCGCGTCATGCCCAGGGCCGGCTCTCGGCGTTCCTCTTCTCGAAGCTGTCGATCGACGAGGCCTTTTCCAGCGTCAGGCCGATGTCGTCGAGGCCGTTCAAGAGGCAGTGCCGCTTGAACTCGTCGAGGTCGAACTTCACCACGCCGCCATCCGGCCCCCGGATTTCCTTGGCCTCGAGATCGATGGAGAGCGTGGCGTTGGAGCCGCGCGAGGCGTCGTCCATCAATTTTTCCAGGTCTTCCGGGCTGACGGTGATCGGCAAAATGCCGTTCTTGAAGCAGTTGTTGTAGAAAATGTCAGCGAAGCTGGTCGAGATGACGCAGCGAATGCCGAAGTCGAGCAGCGCCCAGGGCGCATGCTCGCGGCTCGAGCCGCAGCCGAAATTGTCGCCGGCGACCAGGATTTGCGCCTTGCGGTAGGCCGGCTTGTTGAGCACGAAATCCGGGTTCTCCGACCCGTCATCATTGTAGCGCATCTCGGCGAACAGGCCGGTGCCGAGCCCAGTGCGCTTGATCGTCTTCAGATAGTCCTTGGGGATGATCATGTCGGTATCGACATTGACGATCGGCAAGGGGGCGGCGACGCCGGTGAGCTTGTTGAATTTTTCCATGGTTTTAAGCCTGAATGTCGTTCCGGAAATTCCTTGCCCCCGCTCTACACAAATCGCGCGCCGAATCAAAGAGCAGCGATGCGCCCGGCCAGACCTGCATTGCTTGAAGTGCCTCCCTGCCTCCCTATCTGCGCTTCAGGAAAATCAGACCAAGGAGCAACGATGCAGTGTCCTCTGGATAATACCGAACTGGTGATGGCCGAGCGTCAGGGCATCGAGATCGACTACTGCCCGAAATGCCGCGGCGTCTGGCTCGACCGCGGCGAGCTTGACAAGATCATCGAGCGATCCGCCCCGGAGGAGAGCTATCAAAAGCCTCGCGACGATGATCGCTACGGCCGGGAGCAGCGCTCCTATCAGGAGCATCGGCCGTACAAGAAGAAAAAGTCGCTGCTCGGCGAGATTTTTGACTTCTAAGGCTCGCGCCCTCAGATCACGTTGAGTTCGCGGAAAGGCCTGTTTTCGGCGATCCGCGCATAGCCGAAGGCCGAGCAGTCGATCGTGCGATGCCCGCCATGGACCAGCAGTTCGGCGATTGCCTTGCCGACCGCCGGCGCCTGCTGCAGACCATGGCCCGAGAAGCCGTTGGCAAAGACGAAATTCCCAACCTCCGGATGCGGTCCGATGACGGCGTTCTGGTCGAGCGTGTTGTAGTCGTAATGGCCGGCCCAGGCGCGGGTCGGCTTGATCGCCTCGAAGGCCGGGATGCGCGTCGCCAGGACCGGCCAGATCACCTCCTCGAAAAGCGGCCAGTCCGGGTCGAAATCGGCCGGGTCGGCGGGGCCGTCGCGCTCTTCAGGCTCGGCGCCGCCGGTGATGTAGACCGAGCCTTCCGGCCTGACATAGATGCCGCTCGGATCGACCAGCAGCGGCATGTCAGCGAATTTCTCCATCGCCTCGAACACGAAGACGCTGCGCTTGCGCGGCTCGACCGGAAGCGCCAGCCCGGCCATTGCAGCAACCTTGCCGGCCGACGGCCCCGCCGCATTGATGACCGTACCCGCCTCCAGCCTGTCGCCATTGTCGAGCATGACTGATGTCACCCGCCCGCCATCGCGCTCGATGCCGGTGACCGTCTGGGCTATGAAATCGATGTTCTTTGCGCGCAGCGCCTTGCGAAACAGCATCAGCATGGCATGCGCGTCGAACCAGCCCTCGCCGGTGCGCCCGAAAGCCCCGGCCGTGATGCCCTCCGTCGAAAGCCACGAGAACCGCCGCTCCAGCGCAGCCGCATCCTCCAGCACGATATCGGCGCCTTCGGCCATCTGCACCCCGTGGTTCTGCTCGAGGATCGGCAGCCCGTTTTCGCCCGCCAGGATCAGATAGCCGCCCTCGCGAAAGCCGATATCGGCGCCGTGGCCGAATTCCCGTTCCAGCCGGCGGAACAGCGCCAGCGTGAACTGCGAAAGCCTTATGTTCTCGGGAATGGAAAACTGCTGTCTTATAGAGGCGCAGGACAGGGTCGTTGCCGAGTGGGTGAATTGCGGGTCGCGCTCCACAAGCGCGATCGAACCGGAAAATCCCTCCTCGCGCAAATAATAGGCTATCGAGCTTCCGACGATCGCCCCGCCGATGATCACCACATCATATCGCGCCATGCGCTGTCCCCGACTGTCCGGCCTTAATGAAGAAGCCGCTTCAAGCACTGCCGGGCAAGGACTTGCAAGGGCCAAGATTGGCGGGCATGAAGTCCAAATGCCGCAATCGAATTATTCACCGCGCCGTTCGGTGCTTTATGTCCCCGCCTCCAACGCGCGGGCCGTGGCGAAAATCCCGTCGCTCGCCTGCGACGCGGTCATCCTCGACCTCGAGGATTCGGTGGCGCCCGCAGACAAGATCCCGGCCCGCGAGAGCCTGAAAGCGATATTCGCCAACCGCCCCGCCGGCCCGCGCGAAATCCTCATCCGCATCAATCCGCTTGACGGCGAGTGGGGCGCCGACGATCTCCTGGCGGCTATAGCCTGCGCGCCAGACGGCATCCTGCTTCCCAAGGTCGACACGCCACGCGACGTGCTGGAGCCCGGCGACTTGCTCGACGACAAAGATACGCCCGAGAGCCTGCGGCTCTGGGCGATGATCGAGACGCCGCGCGCGCTCGTCAACATCGCGGCCATCGCCGAACTCGGCCGTGATCCGGCCGCGCGGCTTTCATGCCTCGTCGCCGGAACCAACGATCTGGTCAAGGAAACCGGCATACTCCCAACGGCCGACCGGCGCTACCTCACGCCCTGGTTGATGCAGATGGTGCTGGCTGCGCGTGCCGGCGGCCTCGACATTCTGGACGGCGTCGCCAATGATTTCCGCGACGTCGAGGCATTTTCCCGCGAGTGCGGCGAGGCGGTCGCCATGGGCTTTAATGGCAAGACACTGATCCATCCCTCGCAGATAGAGCAGGCCAATACGGTGTTTTCGCCATCGCCGGAGGCGCTGGCCGAAGCGGCTGAAATCGTGGCGGCGTTCGAGCTGCCGGAAAATGCCGGAAAAAACGTGCTGGCGCTCGACGGCCGCATGGTCGAACGGCTTCATCTCATCCAGGCAGAAAAACTGCTGGCGAAAGCAGCGGCGATCAAAGGAGCAAACGAATGAAACTCTACCGCTATCTCACCGGACCCGACGATGCGAGCTTCTGCCACAAGGTGACCGACGCGGTGAGCAAGGGCTGGCATCTGTTCGGCTCGCCGACCTATGCTTTCGACGCCGAGACCAAGAGCATGCGCTGCGGGCAAGCGGTGGTGAAGGATATCGACGGCGTCGAATACGAGCCGGGAATGAAACTCAGCGATTATTGATCGGCCCTCGCCGTCCTGAGCTTGTCGAAGGATCACGGGAGAGGGCAGGGTAGGGGCATAGCTGCCTCTGCTGAACAGAAACGCTCTCTACGCGCTCGATGCGCCGATCACGTCTGCGCCTGGTCGGCGGCGACCTCCAACGCTTCCATATCGTCGTCGCTGAGCCCAAAATGATGGCCGATTTCGTGGATCAGCACATGAGTGACGATGTCGCCGAGCGTCTCCTCGTTCTCGGCCCAGTAGTCGAGGATAGCGCGGCGGTAGAGCGTCACGCGGTTGGGACCCTCGCCGGTCTGCGGGTTCCAGCGCTCGGCGATGCCGCGGCCCTCGAACAGGCCGAGTAGGTCGAAAGGCGTCTCCAGCGACAGGTCGTCCATGATCTCGTCGGTCGGAAATTCCGCGATCTGGATGATGACTTCGCCAGTCAGCTTGCGAAAATCCTCGGGCAGATGCGCATAAGCCTCCAGCGCCAGGAACTCCATTTCCTCAATCGAGGGCGAAAGCTGGTCGTGCCAGGCGCGGGTCTTGTAGATGCGGGCCATTCTTTTTCCTTTTGACGGCATATAGCCGTTTGGCCGGCGGCTTTCGAGGGCTTTGCGGGACGATGGATAAATTAGACCTCGATGCCCAGCGACGCGGCAGGCAGCGTAACGGCCGCTTCCAGCGCTGGCACATGCCTTCATTGCAATGATTGAGGAATAAATTCTTCTAACGACTCGCTTGACTCTCCAGTCGGCCTCTGGAATCTATAGGAACATAACAGGAACAAGAGCCCGGGAAGCAGACCGTCATGGCGACATCCGCCTTGGCGCAGGAGACCGTTTTTGCCCTGCGCCGGAAAATCGCAAAGATCGAAGGGCGGCTTGCCGAGCATCTTGGTGAGGTTGAAAAGGATGCGACAGGCGAGGCTCTGCTTCGCCGTCACGGGCTTGTCCGGCGGGAGCGGAGCTTTTTGGCCACCGGCGCCGAACGGTTCGATGCAGCTCTCGGCGGGGGCCTGCCGAAGGCAGCGCTCACAGAAATTCATGGCCCGGCAACACGCGATGCCGCCGCCGCGGCCGGCTTTACCTTGGCCGTCATGTCCGTTTCTCCTGGCCCGGTCGCAGCGCCGATGCTGTGGATCGGAACTTCGGAAGTTTTCCGGGAGGCTGGTTTCCCCTACGCGCCTGGAATGTTCTCCCTCTACAATATCGATCCAGCCCGGCTTATGGTTGCACAGACGCCGAAGCTTGCGGACGCTCTTTGGATCGCCGAGGAAGCCGCGCGGCTGAAGGGGTTCTCGGCGGTTCTCCTCGAAATTCGCGGCAACCCTTCACATCTGGATCTTGCGACGACACGGCGGCTGCATTTTCGCGCCCGGGAAGCTGGCCGGCCTGTGTTTCTGCTGCGCCAGGCCGCCCGACCCGAGCCGACAGCCGCGCCCGTCCGGCTTGTGGTGTCGTCCGCGCCCTCCGGGCTGCGGCGCACCTTCTCTGGTCCGCTCGCCGGCTCGATCGGCCCCCCCGGCTTCACAATCGCCATCAGCAAGAACCGAACCTCGCCGCCAACGCAATTCACGTTGGAATGGAACCCCCATGAGCACAGTTTCACGGAAAGACGCGCGGAGAATCCTGTCCCTATGGTTCCCGTATCTCAGCGCGGAACGCATATTGCGCAAAAGACTGGGACGGTTCTGGCGTTCCGGCCCGAAGAGTTCGCCGCTGGTCATCAGCCGCCAGGAGAAGAACTCCCAGTGCATCGCCGCCTTGGATGAACAGGCTGAGGCGTTGCGGCTGAAACGCGGCATGGGCATTGCCGATGCGCGCGCGATGTATCCCTCGATTGAAATTATCGAGGCAGAGCCGGCGGCGGATCTGAGGCTGCTCGAAAGCCTGGCCGACTGGTGCGATCGCTACACGCCGCTGGTGGCGCTGGACGGAGTGGATGGTCTTTTTCTCGACATCTCCGGCTGCGCGCATCTTTTCGGCGGCGAAAAGGCGCTGCTCAACGATCTTTTGGCGCGGCTTTTCCAGCAAGGCTTCGACGTTCGCGCCGGCCTGGCCTCCACGACAGGCGCCGCCTGGGCGGCGGCGCGGTTTTCATCAGGAAACGGCATCCTCCCCGAAGGGCAGGAGAAGCATTTCATGGAGCCGCTCCCGCTCTCAGCCCTGCGTCTCGATCCCGGCGTCCGTACCGGTCTGGAGAGCGTTGGCCTGAGGACCGTCGGATCGGTAATGGCGGCGTCCCGCGCTCCGCTTGTCCGCCGCTTCGGCGCTGTGCTGCTGGTCCGGCTCGATCAGGCGCTGGGCAGGATCGAAGAAGCCATATCGCCACGCCTCCCCGTGGCGTCGCTTTCGGTGGAGCGGCATTTCGCCGAGCCCATAGTGCTGATCGAGGATATCGAGCGCCTTGTGCTGATGCTTTCCGCGGGCCTCAAGCGGGATCTTGAACGCCGCGGCGAAGGCGCCCGGGCGCTCGAACTTTGTCTTTTCCGGGTGGATGGGGCCGTCAGCCGCGTCGCGGTCGGCGCGTCGATGCCTATTCGCGAGCCGCACCTCATCGGCAAGCTTTTTCACGAAAGGCTTGCCGCGCTCGAAACAAGCATCGAGGTCGGCTATGGTTTTGATCTCGTCCGCCTCTCGGCCTTCTCCACCACGCTATTCGAAACAGAACAGGGCGATCTCACCGGCGAAACAGCATCCAATGACGAGGACATCGCATTGTTCGCCGATCGCGTCCGGGCGCGCCTGGGCAGAAATACCTTGCTGAAACCGATGCTCGTCGAGAGCCATCTGCCCGAACGGGCGGCAGCGCTGCTTGCCTTCGACGAAATGAAACCCGAAAGGGTCGAGCCTTCCAGGTCCGGCGGGGAAAATTTGCCGGCATCCTGCAACTCTTTTCCCGAACGCCCGCTCCGCCTCTTTATCCGCCCTGAGCCGATTCACGTTCCGATGACCGAAGTACCGGAAGGTGCGCCGCCGCATTTCCATTGGAGGCGCGCCCTGCACCGGGTCGCGCGTGCGGAAGGGCCCGAACGCATCGCTCCGGAATGGTGGAGGCAGGAAAGTGACGCCGAGACCCGGGATTATTTTCGCGTCGAGGATTCAAACGGCCATCGTTACTGGCTTTACCGCGAAGGACTTTACGGCGTTCCGGGGTCAAATCCGCGCTGGTACATGCAGGGATTTTCCGCATGAACGCTCCGGCCGCCTATATCGAATTTGCCGTCCAGTCGAATTTTTCATTCCTGCGCGGCGCCTCCAAACCGGAGGAGCTTGTCCTTGCCGCCTGCCTTCTCGGTCATGCCGGAATGGGTCTTGCGGACCGAAATACGGTCGCCGGCGTGGTGCGCGCCTGGAGCCAGTCCAAGCATATCAAACTTTCGGAAGACGCCGATCCCATCCAGCTTCCTTACCATCCCGGTTGCCGGCTCGTTTTTGCCGACGGCACGCCGGATGTGCTCGCCTACCCGCAGGACAGGAAAGGCTGGGGGCATCTCTGCCGTCTGCTCACCCAGGCCAATATGCGCGATGAGAGCGAGAAGGGCGCGCCGCTCGTCTATCGGGACGATCTCATCGAATGGGGGGATTGCATGTCGCTTGCCGTCATCCCCGGCCTTGCGAAAGAAACGGCGGACGAGCTCGATTTCCTGCATCTGCTCCGCAAGCGTTTCAGAAAGTCGGTGTGGCTCGCCGTCTCACCGGATTATGGCGGCAATGACCGCTTTCGCATCGAGCAGGCGGCCGACATGGCGGCGGCGGCGGGCCTGCCGCTGATGGCGATCAACGACATCCTCTATCACGTGCCGGAGCGCCGCCCGCTTCAGGATGTGCTGACCGCTATCCGGCTGAATGTTCCGGTCGCCGAAGCCGGTCTGGAATTGAAGGCCAATGCCGAACGTCATCTGAAGCCGCCGGCAGAGATGGCGCGCCTTTTCCGCCAGTACCCGCAAGCGCTGGCCGAGACGGTGCGTTTTGCGAAGACGCTGAGGTTTTCGCTGGCGGAGTTGAAGCACAATTATCCCGACGAGCCGACGGAATCCGGACTTCCTCCACAGGCGGAACTCGAACGGCTGAGCTGGGAAGGCGCCCGGGACCGCTATCCGGACGGCGTGCCTGAAAGGATCGAACAACTGCTGCGGCACGAACTCGCCATTGTCTCGAAACTGAATTACGCCCGCTATTTCCTCACGGTCCACGACATCATGAAATTCGCCCGCTCGCAGAATATCCTCTGCCAGGGCCGGGGCTCGGCCGCCAATTCAGTCATCTGCTTCTGTCTTCGGATCACCGATGTTGGGCCAGACATCATCGACCATCTCTTCGAGCGGTTCATTTCGGTCGAGCGCAACGAGCCGCCCGATATCGATGTCGATTTCGAGCACGAGAAGCGCGACAAGGTCATCGGGTACATCTACGAAAAATACAGCCAGAAGCGCACCGCGCTGGCCGCAGCGGTCGTGACCTATCGCGGCCGTTCTGCGCTCAGGGAGGTCTCGAAATCCCTGGGTCTCTCGGACGACGTCATGTCTGCCCTTTCGGGTTCGATATGGGGCTGGTCCGCTTCGGAACTCAGCGAAAAGGAGGCCAAGGCGGCCGGCCTCGACAAGTCCGACCTGCGGACCCGGCATGTGATCGCCCGCGCGAACGACATTCTGGGATTTCCGCGCCATCTGTCGCAGCATGTCGGCGGCTTCGTCATTACCAGAGATCGCCTCGACGAGATCGTCCCGATCATGAAAACGGCCATGGACGAGCGCAAGATGGTCGAATGGGACAAGGACGACCTCGATGCCGTCGGCATTCTGAAAGTGGATGTTCTGGCGCTCGGCATGCTTTCATGCCTGCGCCGCGCCTTCGACATGCTCGAAAGCCATTACGGTGTCCACGACGCGCATGGGCGACCGGTCGAATTGGCTACCATCCCGGCCGAGGACAAAAATGTCTACGACATGATCTGCCGCGCTGATACGATCGGCGTCTTCCAGATCGAGTCCCGCGCGCAGATGTCGATGCTGCCACGGCTTCGCCCGCGCGAATTCTACGATCTCGTCATCGAAGTGGCGATCGTGCGACCCGGCCCGATCCAGGGAGATATGGTGCATCCCTATCTGCGCCGGCGGCAAGGCAAGGAAGGCATCGAGTACCACACTCCGGAACTTAGGCAGATACTGCACAAGACTCTCGGCGTGCCCCTATTTCAGGAACAGGCCATGAAAATCGCGATCGTCGCCGGAGGGTTCGAGCCCGGCGAAGCCGATCAGCTGCGGCGCGCCATGGCGACGTTCAAGCGCACGGGAACAATCGGCAATTATCGCGAAAGAATGATCAAGGGCATGGTGTCTCGCGGTTATCCGCAGGAGTTCGCCGAGCGCTGTTTCAAGCAGATCGAGGGTTTTGGCGAGTACGGTTTTCCCGAGAGCCATGCCGCGTCTTTCGCGCTGCTGGTCTACGCCTCCTGCTGGTTCAAGACCTATTATCCCGATGTCTTCTGCGCCGCGATCCTGAATTCCCAGCCCATGGGTTTCTACAGGCCGGCGCAGCTCGTGCGCGACGCCGAGGAGCACGGTATCGAGATCAGGCCGGTCGACATCAACCATTCCGACTGGGATTGCAAACTGGAGGAAGTCCCCTTCGATCCCTCGCGGATTGCCGCTCGTCACGCTGAAATGCGAGGCGTGATCAAGGCTCGTCATGCGGTCCGGCTCGGCTTCCGGCAGGGCAAGGGGCT
>NZ_AHAM01000028.1 GCF_000236565.1 Mesorhizobium alhagi CCNWXJ12-2
ACACCTTTGACCTCACCCTGAGCCCTGAGTTCATCGAAGGGTCGAAGGGCCCTCGCAATAGCCAGGGCGGAAACGCAGCGTGGCAAAGGAGAAACTTGTGCCAAGAACGCGTCACCGGCTCGCGGCGCGACCACTCTACCGCCATTTGCATTCGGCAGGGCGTCGCATACATATGATCGCAATCATCCTCGTACCGCGCCTTTCGCCTTCTCGGGAACCGCGCGAAATCGGAGCAGAACATGTCCAACGAATTGACCATGCACGCCACGACGATCATCACGGTGCGCAAGGGCGGCAAGGTTGTGATCGCCGGCGACGGCCAGGTCAGCCTTGGCCAGACCATCATGAAGGGCAACGCCAGGAAGGTGCGCCGCCTAGGCAAGGGCAATGTGATCGCCGGCTTCGCCGGCGCGACCGCCGACGCCTTCACCTTGCTCGAACGCCTCGAGGCCAAGCTCGAGCAATATCCGGAGCAGCTGACGCGCGCCTGCGTGGAACTCGCCAAGGATTGGCGCACCGACCGCTATCTGCGCCGGCTGGAGGCGATGATGCTGGTCGCCGACAAGAACGTCTCGCTGGCGCTGACCGGCACGGGCGACGTGCTGGAGCCCGAACAGGGCGTGATGGCGATCGGCTCGGGCGGCAATTTCGCGCTCGCCGCCGCCCGCGCGCTGCTGGACACCGAAAAGGACGCCGAGGAGATCGCCCGCAAGGCCATGCAGATTGCCGCGGAAATCTGCGTCTACACCAACAGCAATTTTGTCGTCGAAACCCTCGATGCCGCCGAGGGCTGAGAGCATCCGCTTCGAGCCGGTGGCCGAAGAACATCTGCCGATGCTGCATGGGTGGCTCAAGCAGCGGCATGTGCGGCAGTGGTGGGGCGACCCGGATGAGGAACTGGCGCTGATTCGCTCCATACTGGAAGAGGATGACGGCACCGAAGGTTATGTCGTTTTTCTCGACCGCAAGCCTGTCGGCTACGTCCAGAGCTGGCGACCGGCAAATTTTGGCGGCACGCATTGGGTCGAAGAGGCGCCCTGGCTGAACGAAGTGCCGCCCGATACGATGGGCGTCGACGTTTTCATCGGTCCAGCGAATCTGATCGCGCGGGGCGTCGGCCCACGGATCATTCGCGCCTTCGCCGAAAGATTATTCGCGCTGGGCACCCCGCGCCTGATCATCGATCCGGACGCGGCTAACAGGCGCGCCGTCAGGGCCTATGAGAAAGCGGGATTCGTGGCCTTCGGCAGGCACGACCGCAACGGCGAAAGCACCATCCTCATGGAAATCACTCCCGACCGGCTCGAGAGAGCGGCATGAGCTACGGCTTTCGCTCCCTCACCCGGAAGGATCTTCCGCTGATCGCGCGCTGGCTCGCTGAACCCCATGTGGCCGAATGGTGGGGCGATCCCGACGAGGAGATCGCGTCGATCCGCGAGCATATCGACAGCATCTCGGTCGAGCCGCTGATCATCGAACTTGACGGCCAGCCGATCGGCTATCTCCAGAGCTACGATCCGCATCTCGAAGACGACCATCCTTACCAGGACCAGCCTTTCGGCACGCTCGGCATCGACCTTTCTATCGGCGTCCCGGATCTGGTCGGTGTCGGCCATGGCTCGGCGATCATCAGGCAGTTCGTCGAAGAACTCTTCGCGGAGGGGACGCCGCGCGTGATAATCGATCCGGATCCGGCAAATCTCCGGGCGATTCGAGCCTACGAAAAGGCCGGCTTCAAGGCTTTCGACACGCGAACATCGGTCTACGGTCCTGCGCTGATGATGGCGCGCGACAATGACGAGGGGGAATTTTCATGACCGTAACAGAGGCGGCCGATCCGCAAGCCACTGGATACAGGCGTGTTTTCCTGGCCGGAGTACTCGTGGCCGCAGCGCTGATCGCCGCGCAAGGCATCGCGCTCTACATTATGGGCCAGCCGCCGATCTGCGAATGCGGGACGGTCAAGTTCTGGCACGGCCAGGCGGTGAGCAGCGAGAACAGCCAGCACCTCGCCGACTGGTACACGTTCTCGCATATCATCCACGGCTTCCTGTTCTATTGGCTGCTCTGGCTGATCACGCCGCGCGTCAATGTCGGCGTCCGCCTGGCATTCGCCGTGGTGATCGAGACTGGCTGGGAGCTTCTGGAAAACACCGACTTCATCATCAACCGCTATCGCGATGCGACGATCTCGCTCGATTATTTCGGCGACAGCGTCATCAACTCGGTGTCCGACACGCTGTGGATGGTGCTGGGCTTTGCCATGGCCGCGCGGCTCCCTATATGGTTGACCGTGACCCTCGCGCTCGCCTTCGAAATAGGCGTGGGCCTCGTCATCCGCGACAACCTGACCCTCAACGTGATCATGCTGCTGCACCCATTCGAATTCATCAAGCAGTGGCAATCCGGGCCCGTGTGACGCCATGACCGTTGCAATGAACATTCCCGTCCGCGCCATCTCGGAAAACACCTTGCAGGCCGCCGTAACGCAGGGACTGCTGTCTGCAGAGCAGGCACAGCGCCTTCGCGATCTGGAAGTCGCGCAGGTCGCGGCATCGGAACCGGAGGACGACGAGAAGCTGCGCTTCATCAGCGGCTTTGGAGATATCTTCGTGACGATCGGCCTTGCGCTCTTTCTTGGCGCCCTCGGCTATTTTGCCCATGAGGCGTTCAGCCTTTTCGGAACGGCCGCCATTCTGGCAGTGACTGCGTGGGGTCTTGCCGAGTTCTTTACCCGAACGCGGCGCATGGCGCTGCCCAGCATCGCCCTGCTGATCGTCTACGCCGCCGCGGTGTTCCTGGCGTTCTATCAGGCGTTCGATATCCTGACCGAACAGGCTGCGGGTTTCCGCCCTGGCCTCGGCTTCGGTCGACTGCGCTTCGATGATCCTCTGGCTCTCGCAGGCGCCGCGCTCGTGACGGTGGCCGGCGCAGCGTTGCACTACTGGCGTTTTCGCGTACCTATCACGATCGCTGCGGGTACGCTGGCGCTGGTCGGCGCCGTCGTTGGCCTGCTTTTCACGGCGGCGCCGGACTTCGTCGAATACGCGTCTAACTTTATCGTGCTGGTCTGCGGTCTTGCCGTGTTTGCGCTCGCCATGCGCTTCGACATGAGCGACCCGCTGCGTGTGACGCGTCGCACCGACATCGCGTTCTGGCTGCATCTTGTGGCGGCGCCCATGATCGTGCATCCCCTGATCCGCGGCTTTGCACCGGATTCGGGAATGACCAGCACGGCTTCGGCCTGGGGCATCCTCGCCGTGTTCTCGCTGCTTGCTGTCGTCGCGGTCGTGGTCGATCGGCGTGCCGTGCTGGTTTCCGGCCTGTCCTATGCCGGCTTCGCCTTCGCCTCGCTGGTCGGCGCGAGCGGGCTTATCGACGGTGTCGTGCCGCTTACCGTCCTCGTGCTCGGCGCGGTCGTGCTGGTTCTAAGCGCCGGCTGGCACCGCCTGCGGGGCCTGCTGCTTGGCCTGCTGCCGCCAACTATTGCACTGCGGCTTCCCGGTTCCCATCTGCGCCACCTGCAGACTTGAGTCAGTTCAAAGAGCACATTTACGATGACCACATTCTCTCCCCGCGAAATCGTTTCCGAGCTTGACCGCTACATTATCGGCCAGAAGGACGCCAAGCGCGCCGTGGCCATCGCGCTGCGCAACCGCTGGCGCCGTCAGCAGCTCGAAGGCGAGATGCGCGAAGAGGTGATGCCGAAGAACATATTGATGATCGGCCCCACCGGCGTCGGCAAGACCGAGATTTCGCGCCGCCTCGCCCGGCTCGCCGGTGCGCCCTTCATCAAAGTCGAGGCAACCAAGTTCACCGAGGTCGGCTATGTCGGGCGCGATGTCGAGCAGATCATCCGTGACTTGGTCGAGGTTGCCATCGGCCTTGTACGTGAAAAGATGCGCGAGGAGGTCAAGGCCAGGGCACATCTCAACGCCGAGGAGCGTGTGCTGGAAGCGCTTGTGGGCAAGACGGCGAGCCCGGCGACCCGCGACAGCTTCCGCAAGAAGCTGCGCGACGGCGAACTCGACGACAAGGAGATCGAGATTGAAGTGACCGATACCGGCAGCGGCGGCCTGCCGAGCTTCGAGATTCCGGGCATGCCCGGCGCCAATATCGGCGTCATGAACATCAACGACATGCTGTCCAAGGCGATGGGCGGCCAGCGCACCAAGACCCGCAAGACGACGGTAAAGGAGTCCTACGCCCATCTGATCGACGACGAGTCCGACAAGCTTCTCGACCAGGATCAGGTCGTGCAGATGGCGCTGCAGTCGGCGCAGAACGACGGCATCGTCTTCCTCGACGAGATCGACAAGATCGCGGCTCCCGACGGCGGCATGGGCGCCGGCGTCAGCCGCGAAGGCGTGCAGCGCGACCTGCTGCCGCTGGTCGAGGGCACCACGGTCGCCACCAAATACGGGCCGATCAAGACCGATCACATATTGTTCATCGCTTCGGGTGCGTTCCACGTCTCGAAGCCGTCGGACCTCCTGCCCGAACTCCAGGGGCGGCTGCCGATCCGCGTCGAGCTGCGCGCACTGGAGAAGGATGATTTCCGTCGCATCCTGACCGAGCCGCAGGCGAGCCTGATCAAGCAATATGTCGCGCTCATGGACACCGAGGGAGTGACGCTTTCCTTCACCGACGACGCCATCGACACGCTCGCCGGCATCGCCGTCGACCTCAATGCGACGCTGGAGAATATCGGCGCGCGCCGCCTGCAGACGGTGATGGAGCGGGTGCTCGACGATATCTCCTACAACGCGCCGGACCGCGCCGGCTCCGAGATCGCCATCGACGCCGATTATGTCCAGAAGAATGTCGGCGACCTGTCCAAGAACACAGATTTGTCGCGATTCATCCTTTAAAAGGGCCGTGGCCGGGCGGGGCCGCCGACATCAACAGTCAACAAGGACTCGACTCCTGGCTAGCCGTTGACCTAAGGGTTGCCGGCCATGCGGGGGTTGCGGCGGCGAATGAGACGATCATCCAGTTTTGCGGTTGCGCTGGTTCTGGCGCTCGGCGTCTGCTCGGTGCAGGCGCAGACGATCGTGCCCGTGGGCAATCGGCACCTGGAACAACCCGGCGTGCCCGGCGCATCGTCCAAGCGCACGCAGGCCGGCAGGACCAGCTTCGACGCCAAATACCGCAAGGTTTATGCGCTGTTGCAGCGCGACCAAGAATTGCGCTCCAAAATTAGGGCGGCGGCCGACGCCTACGGCATCGACCCCATACATATTGCCGGCGCGATTGTCGGCGAGCATACCTATAATGTCGATGCCTATGACCGGCTGCAGACCTACTACGTCAAGGCCGTGTCTTATTTGAGCAGCAGCCTAAGCTTCAGCTATGGCGAGGAGAATATCGTCGATTTCATCGCACGGCCGGAATTTTCAGCCTGCGGGAACCTGTCGGACAGCTACAAGCTGTGGACCTGCCGCGAGCGCGTCTGGAACCGGGAGTTCCGCGGCCGGACGGTGGACGGCATCTCCTATCCAGACGACCGCTTCAGCGCCACCTTCTTCCAGCCCTTCTATGCCGGGCAGACCTTCGGCATCGGCCAGCTCAACCCGCTGACCGCGCTGCAGATGAGCGATCTTGTGCACCAGGTCTCGGGTTTGCCGAAACTCGACGCCGGCCAGCCGAACCAGGTCTACGAGACCATCATGGCGCCGGACCTGACCCTGCCCTATGTGGCGGCGGTCCTGAAAAAGTCGATCGACGCCTACCGGACGATCGCCGGCTTCGACATCTCGCAAAATCCCGGCATCACCGCGACGCTCTACAATGTCGGCGATCCGGAAGCCCGCGCCTACGCGCTCAAGGCCGAGAACGAGAAGCGGTTCGCGGAGGGGCAGGAGCCGAAGCTTCCGGAAGAAAATTACTATGGCTGGCTCGTCAACGAGAAGCTGTCGGAACTGCGGACGCTGTTCTGATCGCTACCGGCGCCACGGAAATATAGCCTGCAGCTTCGGATCGCGCAGCCACAGCCCTCCCCACATGAACAAGCCAAGATAGATGCTGAAGAGGATATGGCTGAACAGCGGGCTGCCGACACGGATATGCGTAGCCATGGCCCCTCCAAGCAGTCCCATGGTGAGAACCGCCCCGAGCACGCTGGTCTTCGGGAAGAGATAGAGCAGCACGCATGCAAGCTCGATCAGCCCGATCATCAGGACGTAGCCGTCCGGCCATCCAAGCTGCGTCATCGTTTCGCTTGCTATGGGCAATCCAAGAAGTTTCGGCGCTACGGAAGCCGCAAGCATGAAGAGCGCGTAGGCGCCCGTAAGCACCCACCCTGTTTTGGTCATCGTCTTTTCACTCATGTCTTGCCCCTGTTTGGTGTTGGCTGCACCAAGGACGCGGGGAGGCGCCGGTATCCGACACGCGTTCAGGGTTTTATTTTCGCTTCCACAAGCGCCAGAAGCGCTCGGACGGTCGCTTCGTCCATCTGCCTGATGTTCCGGGAAAGCAGATTTGCCAGTCGGGTGGCTTCCGGCGGCAACCCGGCCGTATCGATGACCACTCGCGGGTCGGACGACCACACCAGGTTCTCCAGCTCCTCGGCCTCGTCCCAGATGATGTTGAAATAACCGATCACCTTCTGAACGAAGGCCCAGTTGGGCGCGCCACGATGGCCATGTTCCAGCGCCGAAAGATAGGCGGCGCTGACGCCCAGCGCCCTGGCCATGTCCTTCTGGCTGATGCCGCGTTCGCGCCTGAGCGCGCGCATCTTCGCGCCGAACGGCGTCACGGGCTTTTCGGAGACTGCCGACGCAGCCGGACGTAAAGAGCGCCGGCCCCGCCATGATTGCGGGCGGCATGATCATGACTGCTGACGAGCGGCCGGAACGGCGCGGTCGAAAGCCAGGCCGGAACGGCTCGCCGCAGCACGCCCTCGCCGCCGGACGACGAGCCCTTGCCGGTGATCACCAGCACATAGCGCACCCCGCCGGCATGGGCCCGGTGCAGGAAGGAAAGCAGCAGCGAGTAGGCCTGCGCCTGACTCATCCCGTGAAGATCGACGCGGCCCTCGATCGGCAACCGGCCTTTCGCCAGCTTCTCGTGTGTCGGCCTGTCGAGGGAATGCGAGACGATCTGCTTCGGCCTTGCGGCAGGCGAAACGGAGGGCTTGGATGCAATCGACTCCATCGCTTCTTCCATCGACGCCGGAGCAGGTTCGGGAATATCGACCGCCCGCTTGCCCTTCAGCGGCTTGGTCGAGCGGGCGACCAGGTTCCACAGCACCCGGTCCTCGTCGCTGAGGCTTTTGTCCGGCTTGCTCATGACGCAGCCTTGGCCAAGGCGCGAGGGATGAGCGCGAAAAAGTCCGCCTTGTTGCACACCACGCCGGCTATCTCGCCGGCTGCATCGCCGGAGCCGGCAAAAAGATCGCCCCGGGCCGCGCCGATGATCGCCGATCCGGTGTCCTGCGCGATCATCAGCCTGCGAAACGGCTGTCCGCCGAAGGCGGTCAGCGACGGAGCGTCGATGAAGAAAGGCGTACCGAATGTATGCAGCAGCCGGTCCACGGCAATCGATCGGCCGGGCGTCAGGGGCACTTTGGCCGCGGCTATGGGGCCGAGCGCCGGATCATCGACCGGCGCTCCGCGAAAGAAGATGTAGGAGCGGTTGCGCTGCAGTATCTCATCGACGCGGTCCGGATTTCGCGCGAGCCAGGCCCTTATCGACTGCATCGTCACCTGGCCCAGCGGGATTTCGCCGAGGTCGGCAAGGATTTTTCCCGGGCCGGAAAACCGCTGGCCGGACTTGGCGGCATAGGTGACGCGCCGGCGCGAGCCGTCGGGCATATGGAGCCGCGCAGCGCCCTGAACATGGATGAAGAAGGTGTCCACCCTGCTTTCGAGCCATGCGATTTCGAGATCCTGCCCGGCAAGCGCACCCGTTTCGATCGCAGCGCGGTCGAAATATTCGACCAACCCGGCTTCGGTTTGCCTGGCGAGGGCCAGGTAGGGATCCATTCCGTCCGGGCGGTTTTCATCGTCGATATCGACGAGATCTGCGGGACGGGAAAGCAGCGGCACGCAAAAGCGCTCCGTCCGGACCGGCGACGCTTCGACCTCGGGCTCATAAAAGCCGGTGACCAAACCGGAATCGGAATCTTCCGGGACGATGCGGGCGGGCACGAAATGGATTTCGAAAAAGGCTTTCGCCTCCGCATGCATCAGGGAGTTCGTCTCCCGGGCCACTTCATAGACCTCAGCGAAACTGGAAAAATCCACGCCCAGCGAGCCGGAGCGGTATGGCTTCGACTGAACATGCATGGCCGAGCGCCGAAACGCCTCGAATGCGCCGGATTGGTCATCGGCGATCCAGCCGGGCAGGTCGGCAAAGGAGACGATCTGGAAAGCGGGCGAAAGCGGCACCGAACGGACCCCCAGGCGGGTGGAGCGTCAGTCTTCCTCTTCGGTCGCGACCAGTTTCCAGTTGGGGTCGCGCGAGCGCGTGTCGCGGGCGAAGGTCCAGACATCCTTGACCTCGGCGACAGTTTCAGGATCGCCGTCTATGACAGCGCCAGCATTGTCGCGGGTCGCAGAGATCAGCTCACTGACAATGCGCAGCGTGATGTGGGCTTCGCCATTCTTCATCTCGGCAGAGACGATGTCGGCCTTGTCGATGCCGACGAAGGAAGACTGGATTTTTTCGTTGCGCTTCTCGCGATCGGCGATCGCCGCGACGAAGCCGTCATAGACATCCCGGGAAAGCAGGTTCTTCAGGGTTTTGCGGTCGCCATCGGCATAGGCCATGACGATCATCTCGTAAGCCATCTTGGCGCCGTCGACGAAATTCTTCGGGTCGAAGGACGGATCGGCTTCCTTGATCGAGCGAAGCCCCTTGTTCAGGTCGGTTCCGGGCTTGGCGAAAGCGTCTATTGCCGCGAAGCTTTCCTCGGTTTCGGCAGCCGTGCGCTTGCGCGGCAGGGAGACGACGTTTTCAGGTTTTGCCGCCGCATCCTTGGTACGCGCGCGGCCGGCCGTATAGGGATCGAAGGGCGGCCGCTCACTGCCGGTCCGGCGCCCCAGGACGTTGCGGAGCTGAAAAAAGATCACGACAGCCGCGATCAAAAAAAATATTGTGCCGAAATCGAAGAATTCCATGTCTTCCGCCAACCGATCCCGTGTCCCAGCGGGCTTGGGATGGCGAGATCGCCGTCCGGCGCCGCGTCGCGCTGTTCAATCACTGCATATAGAACGCATGCCGCAATCATTCAAATCAAAGCCGTGCATACCTATCTGTGGAGCGATGCGCCAGCATTGACTGGCTCAGCCCCTTCCAACTCCAGCCCCTGGCGGTTTCGTGCGTATTCCCTTCATTCCCCTCTTCCTGCTTGTGCTTCCGCTCGTGGAAATAGCAGGCTTCGTGGTGGTCGGCCGTCAGATCGGCGTTCTCGCCACGCTCGGACTCATCGTGGCGACCGGCATTGCCGGCGCCATGCTGATGCGCTTCCAGGGCTTCGGAGTCATGACGCGCATCCGCCGCGACATCGAGGCCGGGCGCGACCCGGGCCGCGAACTCGCCCACGGCATCATGATCCTCCTCGCAGGGTTTCTCCTGCTCATTCCCGGCTTCCTGACCGACATTCTCGGCATACTACTATTCGTGCCGAAGGTGCGCGATCTCGGCTGGCGGTTCCTGAAGAGCCGCGTCAATTTCGCAACCGATTTTTCCGCGATGGGCGGCGGCTTTGCCCGGAGGGGGCGCGGCCGCACCATCGACCTCGATCCCGACGACTATTCGAAAGGGGAGTCACCGCGGTCGCGGGGGTCGCCCTGGCGACAGATCGACGAAGAGTGACGGCAAGCGCCTTTTCCTTGTCTTGACATGTCGTGCATGCTAGCGAACGCTCGATTCAAACGGGCCGCCGCGCGGCTGAACCAAGAGGACCGTGGCTGATGGCCAGCAAAGAAAAAGAAAACGAGTCGGCTGGCACGCCGACCGGCGGAAACGGAAACGCCGGAACGACCCAGGCTTCGCTCAACGTGCTTGCCCAATATGTGAAGGATCTTTCCTTCGAGAGCCCCGGCGCGCCGAATTCACTGCGCGGCCGCGACAAGGCTCCGGGCATCAACATCAGCGTCAATGTCAACGCCAATCCGATTTCGGAGAAGGAATTCGACGTCAATTTGTCGCTGAACGCCAAGGCTTCCTTCGAGAAGGACGTGCTGTTCAACGTCGAGCTGGTCTATGGCGGCGTATTCCGCATCGAGGGTTTCCCGCAGGAGCACATGTTGCCGCTGCTGTTCATTGAGTGCCCGCGGCTGCTGTTCCCCTTCGCGCGCCAGATTGTCGCCGAAGCCACCCGCAATGGCGGCTTTCCACCGCTGATGCTCGATCCGATCGACTTCGCGCAGATGTTCCAGCAGAAGATGGCCGAGGACAAGACCGCTTCCAAGGTGCAGGTCAGCTAATTTCCGACGGCCGCGACACTGAAATGAAAAACCCGGCCTCGCGCCGGGTTTTTCATGCCTGAGCCCGCAGGTTCGGCTGGTCTTGGCCTAGCTGCGCCCAGATCGACTTCTCACCCAGTTCGGCGACGAGCCTGGCATGATTGGCGCGTTCGTCATCCGTCAGCCGTGACGGCAACGGTTCCGGCCGCGCCTGGATGGAAAGTTCCACGTGAATCATTGCGGCGCCGCCTGCCGGCGTTGATGCGACCGTGTCCAGGATGAGTGCTGCCTGTTTGCCGCCGATCAACTCGATGTAGACTTCGGCCAAAAGCTCTGAATCGAGCAGCGCTCCGTGCTTGGTGCGGCGGCTGTTGTCGATGCCGTAGCGCCGGCAGAGCGCGTCGAGTGAATTCGGCCCCATCGGGTGCTTGCGCCGCGCAAGAGCCAAAGTGTCGACGACGCGATCCGGGCCGATCGCCGGCGCGCCGAGCCGCCCCAGTTCGGCGTTGACGAAGCCCATATCGAAGCCGGCATTGTGCGCTACCAGCTTGGCGCCATCGACGAATTCGAGGAACTGGCCGGCGATCTCCGCGAATGGCGGCTTGTCCTTAAGATCGGCATTGCTGATGCCGTGCACGGCCTGCGCGTCCGGATGCACGTCGCGGCCTTGCGGATTGATGAAAACATGGAAATTGCGGCCGGTGGGGAAGCGGTTGACCAGCTCTACGCCGCCGATCTCGATGATCCGGTCGTCTCGCGCGTCGAGCCCGGTCGTTTCCGTATCGAATATGATTTCGCGCATTGGTACCGAATCACTCCACGGCCAAGCTTGGCCGCAGCGGGCTTTTTGAGCAAGGGCGGCGCTGTTAGCCTGCGGGCTTGTCCCCGGTCAAGTCGGCGATGATGCGGGCGACTTCGGCCCGCGCGGCCTCCAGGCCTTGGCTGCTGTCAATGATGAAATCAGCCTGCCGGCGCTTTTCGGCGTCCGGAACCTGGCTGGCCAGTATGGCAGCGAGCTTTTCCTCGGTCATGCCGGGCCGGGCCAGCACGCGCTCCCGCTGGACTTCTGCCAGGGCGGTGACGACAACGACCTTGTCGACGCGGCCGCGACCGCCGGTCTCGAACAGAAGCGGGATATCGAGCACCACCAGCGGCGCTCCCGCATCCCTGTGGCGCGCGACGAAGGCGTCGGCGTCGGCCCTTACCAGCGGATGGATAATCGCCTCGAGCTTCTTCATCGCTTCCGGCCTGCCGAGAACCTGGGCCGCGAGCTGCGCCCGATCGACGGCGCCGTCCCGCACCGTTCCCGGAAACGCCTCCTCGATCAGCGGAGCTGCCTTGCCGGCATAGAGGCGATGCACCGTTTCGTCGGAATCGTGCACCGGCACGCCGGCTTCCCTGAACATTTTCGCGGTGGTCGATTTGCCCATGCCGATCGATCCGGTCAGTCCGAGCACGATCATGATGCGGTCTCGAGATCGCCGACGATCAGCCTGCGCAACTCCGCATCGACTTCCGGTCGCCTGCCGAACCAGCGTTCGAAGCCCGGAACCGCCTGATGCAGCAGCATGCCGAGCCCATCGACGGCCTTCAGCCCCCGCCGGCGCGCCGCCGCCAGCAACGGCGTTTCCAGTGGAACATAAACGATGTCAGTCACTATCGCCCGGTCAGGCAAAGTTGCAGGGTCGACAGCGATCTCGGCATTGCCGTGCATGCCAAGCGCGGTTGTGTTGACCAGCAGGTCCGCACCGCCGAGCAGCTCGGTCGCGGCATCCGGAGCGTGGGCCGTAACGCCGAGGCCGAACTGGTCGGCTAACTCGAGCGCGCGCGCCACCGTCCGGTTGACGACCCTGATATCGCGAAAGCCGCGCTGCCTGAGCGCGAAGAGCACCGCGCGGGCGGCTCCGCCGGCGCCGAGGACGACCGCGGTTCCGCGGTTTTCGGCCCAGCCTGGCGCGCGCTCATCAAGATTTGCAGCGAAGCCCGCCGCATCTGTGTTGCCGCCGCAAAGCACGGCGTCCTCGAACCAAAGCGTGTTCACCGCGCCGATTTCTTCCGCCGCCTGATCGCGACGCTCAACCAACCGGCAGGCGGCTTCCTTGTGCGGAATGGTGACATTGCCGCCGGCATAGCCATTTTCACGGATATGGTGGACAAAATCGGCGAAATCATCGGGTGTGATGTCGATCGCCGTATAGCTTCCCGCGATGCCGTAACGGGCAAGCCAATGGCCGTGAATAGCCGGTGAGCGTGAATGCGCGACGGGATGCCCGCAAACAAAGGCCTTTACTGGCTCAGCCATCGATCGCCCCGAATTCGCGAAGAGCGGCGAGCACCGGCAGCAGAGGCAGACCGACTATAGTGAAATAGTCGCCCTCGATCTTCTCGAACAGCCGGATGCCCTCGCCTTCGACCTGATAGGCGCCGACGCTCGACAGCGCCTTGTCGCCAACCCGCGCGAGATGGCGGCCGATAAAGGCCGGATCGAGTTCCCGCATGGTCAGGCTCGCTATGCCGACATGCCGCCACAGCGTCTGGCCGTCGCGCACCAGGACGGCGGCGCTGTTCAAATGATGCGTTCTTCCGGACAGCGAAAGCAGATGCCGGCGCGCATTTTCCATGTCGCGCGGCTTGTGGAACACCCGGTCGCCGAGCGATAGCGTCTGGTCGCAGCCGAGCACCAGCGCGCGCGGGTGGCTCTCGCTGACATTGGCTGCCTTGGCCTCGGCCAGTATCTGGGCCACTTCCTCCGGCGTCACGCCGCTTTTCTCAAGCGGCGCTTCAAGCGCGCGCTCGTCGACGGTAGGCGGCACCGCGCTGAATTCTATCCCGGCATTGGCAAGGAGCGATTTTCGAAACGGGCTGCCCGAGGCAAGAATCAGTTTTTCCGGCATTTGATTGGCCCTTATCTTTCACCGCCCCTATCGCGTCCTGCTGCGCAGAGCAACGATCGCCGCTGCGGTTTCCTCGATCGAGCGGCGGCTGACATCGATCATCGGCCAATTGTGCCTCGTGCAGATCTGCCGTGCATAGGCCAGCTCCTCCGTGATCGCGGCGCGGTCGACATAGCCATTGGCGTCATAGCCGGCGGTCGAGCCGAGCACCCGGTTCTGTCGCACCTGCGAAATACGCTCCGCCGTCGCCACTAGCCCAACGATCAGCGGCTTTTTCGCGTTCGCCAGGCTCTCAGGCAGCGGCACGCCGAGGACGATCGGGATGTTCGCGGTCTTGATGCCGCGATTGGCGAGGTAGATGCTGGTCGGCGTCTTGGAGGTGCGCGATATGCCGATCAGGACGACATCGGCTTCCTCGATGTCGGAAGGCAACTGCCCGTCGTCGTGCTCCATGGTGAAGTTCAGCGCGTCGATGCGGCGGAAATATTCAGCGTCTAGCACATGCTGCGCGCCTACCCTGCGCCCGGCCGGCGTGCCGAGATAGGACTGGAACACGGTCAGCACCGGCTCGAGCACCGAGACGCATGGCAGTCCCATCTCGACAGCCTTTGCATCGATCTGCCCCGCGAGGTGCTGGTCCACCACCGTGTAGAGCACGATGCCCGGCTCCTCCTCTATGTCCTCGAAGACCTTAGCCAGCTGCTTTTCAGTACGGATGAGCGGGTAGATATGCTCGATCGCCCGCGCATCCTTGTATTGTGCCGAGGCCGCGCGGCCTGCGGCCAGCAGGGTCTCGCCGGTGGCGTCGGAGATCAGGTGCAGGTGGAAGAAGCTTTGGGGTTTGTTCACAGGATCGGCCCGGGTCTGTGGTCAAGTGTGCAAAAGCTGGCCGGTTCGGCCATTGCGGCACCGGCGACTGTATCAGAACCGGCCTTGTCCACAATTCGGTGCGCTGTCGGAATAGCCAGCGTGGTCTGGATGACTATGGGGATAAATTCGGCAGCTTGTCATTGGTTCTCGGCTCCCGCAATTCTGCGTTCTCGGAAGCGATTGTTATTGCAAACAGATTCCCGATTGTCCCCAGACTTGTCCAGCCCACAGCCGGACTTGCGCGACAAAATGCTGGCTGGCGTCAGACTGCCTCTCCGGGATAGGCAGCAATTACCGATTCCAACAGACTCTTAGAATCAGAAGACTCTTTTCATAGAAATTATATTTAAGGAAAGAAGCGAGGAACGTGCCCTGATGGCCAACAGCCGCGTCATGCTGGACGTCCTGAGGGGCGAGACCGTGTTTCCGCCCCCGATATGGATGATGCGGCAGGCTGGCCGCTATCTGCCGGAGTACAGGGAGTTGAGGAAGAAGGCGGGAAGCTTTCTCGACCTCTGCTACAATCCCGATTTCGCGGTAGAAGTGACCCTCCAGCCGATCAGGCGCTTCGGTTTCGACGCGTCGATCCTGTTCTCCGATATTCTGGTCGTGCCGCATGCGCTCGGCCGCGACCTGCGCTTCGAGGAGGGTCGCGGGCCGGTCATGACGCCGATTGGGGCAAGGGGGGTCGAGCAACTCGACGGTCAGGCTTTCCACGATCGCCTGGCGTCGGTCTACGAGACGGTGAGACGGTTGCGCGCCGAATTGCCGGAAAGCACAACGCTGATCGGCTTTTGCGGCGCGCCATGGACCATCGCAACCTACATGATTGCCGGCCACGGCACACCGGACCAGGCTCCGGCCAGGCTTTTTGCCTATCGCGAACCGCAAGCTATGAAAAAGCTGCTGGCGACGCTGGCGGATTACTCGGCCGCCTATCTCATCCGGCAGATCGAGGCCGGCGCCGATGTGGTGCAGATATTCGATTCATGGTCCGGCGTGCTCGACGAGGTCTGCTTCGACGCGTTCTGCGTCAAGCCAGTGGCCGAAATCGTGAGGAAGGTGCGGACCGCGCATCCCGGCGTGCCAATCATCGGTTTTCCGAAGGGTGCCGGCAGCCTCTATTCCGATTATCGCAGGCAGACCGGAGTGACCGCGCTTGGCCTCGACTGGACCGTTCCCTTGACGCAAGCGCAGGCCCTGCAGGCTCAAGGGGCCATTCAGGGCAATCTGGACCCACTTAGGCTGGTGGCAGGCGGGGCGGCGCTGCGCGAGGGCGTGGACGCTATTTTGCGCGCGCTGGGCTCCGGTCCGCTGGTGTTCAATCTCGGCCACGGGATTACGCCCGAAACGCCTATCGCGCATGTCGAGGCGATGATCAGGCAAATCAGGGATGGATCGGGTAGATGAGCACTCCGGAAGTGCAGAAATCTGGACGCAACGCGGCGAAAAGAGCGGCGGCCGCGATAGCGATTCTCCTCGTGCTGACGGCGCTGCTCTTTTTGCTCGATCCCGACGATCTCTATCTCTGGATAAAGGCGGTCCATGTCATCGCGGTGATCTCGTGGATGGCCGGCATGCTCTATCTGCCACGCCTCTTGGTCTACCACGCGGATGCCGAGCCGGGTTCGGTCCAGTCGGAAACCTTTAAGACGATGGAGCAGCGCTTGCTGCGCGCCATCATCAACCCCGCGATGATGATCACCTGGGTGTTGGGGCTGTGGCTGGCGTGGAAGGGCTTTGGCTTCTCGGGAGGATGGCTGCACGCCAAGATCGCGCTGGTGGTTGTTTTGTCCGGCGTCCATGGCTATCTCTCCGGTGCGGTGCGCAAATTCGGCGAGGACCGCAACGTCAGATCGGCGCGTCACTGGCGTCTGGTCAACGAGATACCGACCGTGCTGATGGTCTTAATCGTCATACTGGTCGTCGTGAAGCCGTTCTGAGCCGGCGTCACGGAAAAGCCGCCTTGCTCTTTTAATTGCTTGGCGATAGAAGACTCGTCTTCCTTCCCGCCAAGCGCCGCCCCGAAAATTCGAGTTGGCCGCATCCGGCGCCCATCGCATTCGCCGATAGCTTTCCCATTTCACATTCAGAGTCCGTCATGCAGGAAATGAAACTCCAGGAGTTCAAGAACAAGAAGCCGATCGACCTGATCGCCTTCGCCGAGTCACTCGAGGTTGAAAACGCCAGCGTCATGCGCAAGCAGGAGTTGATGTTTGCAATCCTCAAGAAGCTCGCGGCGCAGGATGTCGAGATCATCGGCGACGGTGTGGTCGAAGTGCTGCAGGACGGTTTCGGCTTCCTGCGCTCGGCCAACGCCAATTACCTGCCGGGTCCGGACGATATCTACATCTCGCCCTCGCAGATCCGGCGCTTTTCGCTGAAGACCGGCGACACGGTCGAGGGACCGATCCGCAGCCCGAAGGAAGGCGAGCGTTATTTTGCCCTTCTCAAGGTCAACACCATCAATTTCGACGACCCGGAAAAGATCCGCCACAAGATCCACTTCGACAATCTGACGCCTCTCTATCCGAATGAGCGGCTGAAGATGGAAGTCGACAATCCGACCGGCAAGGATATCTCGTCGCGTGTCATCGACCTGGTGGCGCCGATCGGTAAGGGCCAGCGCGGCCTGATCGTGGCGCAGCCGCGCACCGGCAAGACGGTGCTGCTGCAGAACATCGCCCACTCGGTAACCACCAACCACCCGGAATGCTATCTGATCGTGCTTCTGATCGACGAACGGCCGGAGGAAGTGACGGACATGCAGCGCTCGGTGAAGGGCGAGGTCGTCTCCTCGACTTTTGACGAGCCGGCGGTTCGCCACGTCCAGGTAGCTGAAATGGTCATCGAAAAGGCCAAGCGCCTGGTCGAGCATGGCCGCGACGTGGTCATCCTGCTCGATTCGATCACGCGCCTCGGCCGCGCCTACAACACAGTCGTGCCGTCATCCGGCAAGGTGCTGACCGGCGGCGTCGACGCAAATGCGTTGCAGCGGCCCAAGCGCTTCTTCGGCGCGGCCCGCAACATCGAGGAAGGCGGATCGCTTACCATCATTGCGACGGCGCTGATCGATACCGGCAGCCGCATGGACGAGGTGATCTTCGAAGAGTTCAAGGGCACCGGCAACTCGGAAATCGTTCTCGACCGCAAGGTGGCCGACAAGCGCATCTTCCCGGCGATGGACATCCTCAAGTCCGGCACCCGCAAGGAGGATCTGCTCGTTCCGAAGCAGGATCTGCAGAAGATCTTTGTTCTGCGTCGCATCCTTGCGCCAATGGGCACCACCGATGCGATCGAGTTCCTGATCGACAAGCTGAAGCAGACGAAGACGAACGCCGACTTCTTCGATTCGATGAACACCTAGCCGTCGATTCGTGCCCGTTACGATTGTTCGGGCAAGTTACCATGGTTGAACGAGACACCATTGTCGCGCTGTCGAGCGGCCGGCTTCCGGCTGGCATCGCCGTGGTGCGTATCAGTGGACCCAAGACTCGATTCGTTCTCGAAACGATTACAGGCTCGGTTCCGGAACCGCGCTTTGCTCGCTATGGGGCGTTCGCGGATGGAGCAGGTACTCATGTCGATTCCGGAATAACGCTGTTTTTTGAAGGGCCTGCCAGCTTTACTGGCGAGGATTCCGCTGAACTGCACGCGCACGGCGGCAAGGCGGTCGTTGCGGCGCTGCTGGATGCGTTGTGCGCCATAGAAGGCGTTCGCCCGGCCGAAGCTGGTGAATTCACCAGGCGTGCATTTCTTAACGGCAAGGTTGATCTCCTGAAGGCTGAAGCGCTTGCCGATCTGGTCAGCGCCGAGACTGAAGCTCAGAGACGCTTTGCGGTCCTTAATTCCCATGGCGGGCACAAGGAGCTTTACGCCGGCTGGCGCCGGCGGCTCATTCACGCCCGGGCCATGATCGAAGCCGAGATGGATTTTTCCGACGAGGCGGACGTCCCTGGTTCGGTCGCAGATCAGATATGGGCCGACATCGAGCGGATGAGCGGCGAGATGCGGCGCCATATCGCTGGCTTCGGCCGAGCGGAAATCATCCGGGATGGCTTTGACGTGGTCATTCTCGGTGCACCCAATGCCGGAAAGTCGAGTCTTCTGAACGCCCTGGCTAAGCGCGATGCAGCTATTGTAACGGATGAACCAGGGACGACCCGCGATCTCATCGAGGTTGCTCTTGATCTCGATGGACGAAAGGTTCGGGTTACCGACACGGCCGGGCTGCGCGAAGGCGGTGGCGCCATCGAAACAATTGGCATCGAAAAGGCGATTGCCCGGGCGCGCGAGGCCGACCTCGTGCTGTTGCTCGAGGATATGGCAAATCCAGGGCCGGTGGCGGAGCTGCCAGATAGTCTTCCGGTGCTCCGAGTTGGCACCAAATACGATTTGCCACTGTCGGAGCCCAACAGCAGCGATGAGTACGATATCTGTATCTCGGTAGCGTCGGGGCATGGCCTGGACAGGCTGCTGCAGGAGATTTCGAGCAGGGCAGAAGTGGCGCTGGGTGAAAGCGTCGATCTGATTCCTTGGCGCGAGCGGCATGTTGCGCTGCTTTCGGAGGCATTGGAGTTCCTCGAGTCCGCGCGATCGGCGGAACAGGCCGGTTACGAGCTGCGCGCGGAAGATCTGCGGCTCGCTTCGGAACGCATCGGCAGGATATCCGGCGCTGTCGATGTCGAAGACCTGCTGGATGTCATATTTTCCCAGTTCTGTATCGGGAAGTGACTCACGTGAAACGCGCCCATCGGGCTGACTCACGTGAAACACCGGCACCGCGCGGGTTTTGGTTTCACGTGAAACATTATTGCGCGCCTTGACACTGCCGACCTTTGCGCACATGTCTCCGCATTCCATCGGAGCCTTTTGTCATGCTCGATAGCTACGACGTCGTTGTAGTCGGGGGAGGTCACGCCGGTTGCGAGGCCGCCAGCGCTGCCGCACGCGCCGGCGCCAGGACTGCGCTCGTGACGCTTCGCTTCGACACGGTCGGTGCAATGTCCTGCAATCCTGCTATCGGAGGCCTTGGGAAGGGCCATCTGGTCCGAGAGATCGATGCATTTGATGGCCTGATGGGGCGGGTCGCCGATGCGGCCGGCATCCAATTCCGCCTGCTGAACCGGAAGAAGGGGCCTGCCGTGCGGGGTCCTCGCACCCAGGCTGACCGCAAACTCTACCGCCAGGTCATGCAATCAGCGATCCGGGAACACGAATCGCTGACGGTGATCGAGTCCGAGGTAACTGGTCTCGAAATTCGTGACAATCGCATTACCGGACTGCGGCTTGGCGACGGCCGCACGCTAAACTGCGGTGCGCTCGTCCTGACCACGGGCACTTTCCTTCGCGGGCTCATCCATATAGGCGAGCGCAAATTCCCAGCCGGCCGAATGAATGAAAAGGCAGCGCTTGAGCTTTCGGAAAGCATGATGCGCGCCGGGTTCAAGCTTGGCCGGCTGAAGACGGGGACACCACCGCGGCTTGATGGCCGGACGATCGCCTGGGATTCGCTCGACAAGCAGGCGGCGGATGTCGAGCCTGTGCCCTTTTCACTGATGACGGACCGAATCTCCAACCCGCAGATCGACTGCGCCATTACCCGGACAACGCCGTCGACGCACGAGGTTATCCGTGCGAACCTCAGTCGCTCGGCCATGTACTCCGGGTCAATCGAGGGGGTGGGGCCACGCTACTGCCCGTCGATAGAGGACAAGATCGTCAAGTTCGGCGACCGTGAAGGCCATCAGATCTTCCTGGAGCCGGAGGGCTTGGACGACCACACGATCTATCCGAACGGAATCTCGACATCACTGCCCGAAGACGTGCAATTGGAGATCCTCAAGACCATTCCCGGCCTTGAATGCGCAGTCATGCTGCAACCGGGCTACGCAATTGAGTACGACCATATCGATCCGCGTGAACTTGCCCCGACGCTGGAGACCAAGCGAGTGGCCGGCCTTTTTCTTGCCGGCCAGATCAACGGCACCACCGGCTATGAAGAAGCCGCTGCACAGGGTTTGCTGGCAGGATTGAATGCTGCGCGCAAGGCTGTTGGCGACGAGCAGATCGTGATCGGCCGAACCGAAGCCTATATCGGCGTGATGGTGGACGATTTGACGAGCCGCGGCGTCAGCGAGCCCTACCGCATGTTCACCTCGCGGGCTGAGTTCAGGCTCTCCTTGCGCGCTGACAATGCCGACGAGCGGTTGACCCCGATGGCGATCCGGCTCGGAGTGGCTTCCGTCGCGCGGCAGGAGCGGTTTGCGGAGGTCAGCGGGCGCCTCAACAATGCGCGCGAACTGGCAAAGGCCAAGACGCTGACGCCAAGCGAGGCCAGGCGCCAAGGCATTGAAGTCAACATGGATGGGATACGCCGTTCGGCCTACGATCTGCTGTCCTATCCCGAAATGAATGTGGCACGCCTTGCCGAGATCTGGCCGGAACTTCGCTCAATCGATCCAAGGGCGGCTGAAAGCCTCGAAACTGAGGCGCGGTATGCCGTATATCTTGACCGCCAGATGGCGGACGTTGCGCATATGCGCCGCGAGGAGCAGCGGCTGATACCCGACGACATTGATTTCTCTATGGTTCCAGGCCTGTCGAATGAACTAAAGCAGAAGATGCGTGAGCGCCGGCCGCGTTCCGTTGCCGCCGCCGAGCGGATGGAGGGGATGACGCCGGCTGCGCTGGCGATCATCGTCTCGCATATCCGCAACGCCGAGCGCGCGCCGAGCAGGGACGTGGCGTGACGACAGCAGCATGGGAAGAGCTGTGCCGCGTCGCCGGCCCCGTTTCACGTGAAACATTCGAGCGTCTGGTTGCATTTGAGGCGCTTTTCCAGAAATGGGCGCGCCGCATAAACCTGTCCGCGCCATCGACCCTGAGCGATGTTTGGTCGCGGCATATTCTCGACAGCGCTCAATTGCTTCGCCTTGCGCCCAAGGCGCTTCGCTGGCTGGACCTCGGCTCGGGCGGCGGTTTCCCCGGCCTGGTGATGGCGATTTTGCTTTCCGAACGCAGCGGCGCGCATGTCGATCTTGTTGAAAGCAATAGAAAAAAGGCGGCTTTCCTGCAATCGGTCATCGGCCAGTTCGGTCTTCCGGCGCGCGTCCATGCGCTGCGAATCGGCGATGTGCATGCGTCCATCGGCACGCCTGAGGTGGTGACAGCCCGCGCGCTGGCGCCGCTCTCCTCACTGCTAGGCCTCGCAGCGCCCTGGCTGTCGGCGGGCGCAACCGGCCTGTTTCACAAAGGCCGGGATTACCGGGCAGAGATCGAAGAAAGCGCTCACCAGTGGCGCTTCGACCTGTTAGAACATCGAAGCATGATCGACCCGCAAAGCATGATTCTCGAGATTCGCGACCTAACTCCCAAATCGTGACGCGCCTGAACCAATGAACGCATTGAATCGGATCATGAAAACCGGCCCACGCATCATCACCGTCGCCAACCAGAAGGGCGGCGTCGGCAAGACCACCACCGCGATCAATCTGGCGACGGCGCTGGCGGCAATCGGCGAACGTGTGCTGATCGTCGACCTCGACCCGCAAGGCAATGCCAGCACCGGGCTCGGGATAGACCGCCGCGATCGGATTTCTTCATCCTACGACGTGCTGACCGGGGCCATGGCTCTGGAGGATGCAGCGATGCCCACGGCCGTCCCGGGCCTATCGATCGTTCCATCCACGCTCGACCTCCTCGGGGTCGAGATGGAGATAGCGGGCGCGCCGGATCGCGTGCTCAGGCTGCGCAATGCGGTACGGGCTTCGTCGCAGCGTTCCGACACCTACAGCTATGTGCTGATCGACTGCCCGCCCTCGCTCAATCTCCTGACGCTCAACTCGATGGCCGCGGCCGATTCGGTTCTGGTGCCGCTGCAGTGTGAGTTCTTCGCGCTCGAAGGTCTGAGCCAATTGCTCGAAACCGTCGAACAGGTGCGCGCTTCGATCAACCCGGACCTCTCGATTCAAGGCATCGTGCTAACCATGTATGACGGCCGCAACAATCTCGCCAACCAGGTGGTCGAAGATGTGCGCGCCCATATGGGCGAAAAGGTCTATGAGACGATCATTCCGCGCAATGTCCGTGTTTCGGAAGCGCCATCGCACGGCAAGCCGGCCATCCTTTACGATCTCAAATGCTCGGGCAGCCAAGCCTATCTGCAGCTCGCATCCGAAGTGATCCGGCAGGAACGCAAACTACGCGCCGCATGAACCCGATTCGCGAACAAAACAGTCTGGGCTGACCATGAGTGACGATCCTTCAAGAAGAAGATTGGGACGCGGACTTGCCGCGCTTATCGGCGAAATGGACAAGCCGGCGACAGTTGAAAAGAGCACGGCGCCGGCCGACGGCCAGGTGCCGATTGAGTTCGTCGCACCTAACCCGCGCAACCCGCGGCGGAATTTTGGCGACGCCGACCTTGCGGACCTCGCCCAGTCGATCCGAGAACACGGTGTGGTGCAGCCGGTGGTCGTTCGCCCCTCGGGTGAAGCCGGGCGCTACGAGATCATCGCCGGCGAGCGGCGTTGGCGGGCCGCACAGCGAGCCGGCCTGACCCAGATCCCGGTCATCGTGCGCGATGTGAACGACCGCACAGCCCTCGAACTCGCGATCATCGAGAACGTCCAGCGCACCGACCTTAATCCGGTCGAGGAGGCGCTCGGGTACCAGCAGTTGATCGATGAGCACAGCTACACACAGGCCGATCTCGGCCAGGTCATCGGCAAGAGCCGCAGCCATGTCGCCAACACGCTGCGCCTGCTCAAGCTGCCTGATGTCATCCGCGACATGCTCATCAATGGCGATTTGTCCGCGGGCCATGCGCGCGCGCTGGTTTCGGCCGCCGATCCGGCTGGCCTTGCCAAGCGCATTGTCGAGGATGGTCTCTCGGTGCGCCAGGCCGAGGCAATGGCGCAGTTGCCGGCCGAGAGCCAGCGTGACCCGTCGCCCCCCGCTGCTCCGCGCGACAAGGATGCCGACACGCTGGCGCTGGAAAAACTGCTGTCCGATGTGACCGGGCTGAAGGTCGCGATCGCCCATCGCGAACGCGGCGGTGAGGTGCGGATTGGCTATAAGACGCTGGAACAGCTTGACGATTTGTGCCGCCGGCTAAAGCACTGAGGTGGGGAAGAAGCGCGATTAGCCGGCTAATCAGTTGCGGTTTCGCTGCGCGAGCCGGGCGCTTTCGACGGCGATGCCAAGCAATGCCTGACGTGCGATCGCAGTGGAAAGGTCTGGGCGCCTGCGGGTCTGCAGTACGGCGTCCTGCAGCCTGGCCAAGGCGCGTGCCAGCGCATCGCTGCGCCAGCGCTCCAGCGCCGTCTCGACTATCTTCTTCCTCGAGAAGAATACCGGCGGCCGCGCCGCCGCGACCACGGAAGCCGCGTTGCGCCCGCCGGATTCCATAGCGCCGCGCATCAGGTGCAGCGCCTGAAACTGGCGCATGGCGGCGGCGAGCACCAGGAAGGGCTGGGCTCCGGAAAGGGCCTGGCGGGTGAAGACTGCGTCGAATGCGTCGATCCGGCCCTCAAGTACCGCATCCACCGCGTCGTCGAAGGAAAGGCCCGAGACGTCGCCGATCGAGGCCTTGACGTCGTCCAGACTGATCTCCCGCTGCCCCTGCGCGTAGACGACAAGCTTCTGGATTTCGCCGCGCGACGCGAGGCGGTCGCCGCCGAGATTGCGGCGCAGCGCCTGCCGCGCCTCAAGGGTCAGCGACATGCCCGCCTTCTGCATTTCGTCGTCGATGATGGCGTCGATGCCGCGCGCCTCGTCGGCATAGCAGGGAAGCGCCATGGCGCCGGGGCTCGCCTCGACGACGGTCCGGAGCGCCGCGCCCTTTTTCAGCTCGCCGGCTTCGATCAGCACGATGGCGTCGCGCGGCGGTTCGGCGCACAGGGCCTTGACGTCCTCGGCCAGGGATTTCTGGCCGGCGGCGTTGCGCACCCAGAGCAGCCGCCGCTCGGAGAACATCGGAACCGTCCGCGCTTCGTCGAGCAGACGGCCCTGTTCGCGTTCGATTTCGGCCCCGTCGAGGCGCAGCACCGAGAACGGGTCGTCGAGCGGCAATCCGGTTTTTTCCGCAAAAGCCCGAGCTCGCTCGGCCACCAACCCGCGATCCGGACCGTAGAACAGGACGATCGTCGCTCCCGTAGGCCGGGCCAGCCACGCGTCGACTTCATGGGCTTTCTTCTGTGCCATCGGTTCCGGTTAGCATGGCGCTTCGCTGCGACGAAGCCCGAATTCGCGTTCGGCTCCAAGTCATAGCCGGCGTTCAATCCCGGTCTGCTGCTTCCCGGCCGGTCAGGCGGACGTGGCAACATCCGTCACTGCGGCCCGGTGTTCAACATGTCCGTGGTCCCGGCAACTGGGGCCGGAGAAGGAATATATTGCACAGCGGCAAGGCGGAATTGTCATCCAATATGCTGGGTGTTCGCTTCCTGGCCTCCTGCACTGGCTGGTAGACAGACGCTTACTTCTCCGCCTGAAGAAACTCGTCGACTGCCTGCGGGTCGAGGCCTGCGGCATCGCCGATGCGCCGCGCCAGTTCGGCCGCCGCCGGCCGCAATCGGCCGATGGGCCGGTCCATCCAGTAGGAAACCGGATTGAGCACGCGGCGATCGTCGACAGCGACGACGCGGCCGGCGTCGATCTGGCTCGCCGTCAGCGGCGGCCTGGCCAGTGCGACGCCGAGGCCGTGCGCGGCCGCGGCAAGCACGAGGTTGTAATCCTCGAAGCGCCGGTCCTGCGGCCGCGGCCGGTAGTCAACGCCCTGCTCGCTGAACCAGGCACGCCAGCCGGAAGCATCCGAATCGTGGATCAGCGGATAATCGAGCAGGCGCTCGGGCCGGCCGCTGCCGATCCTGGCCGCTAGTTCGGGCGAAGCGATCGGAAAACACCATTCCTCGAACAGCTTGACCGACACTCGGCCGGGGATGCGCCCGCGCCCGCAGCGTATCGAAATGTCGATGCCTTCCTCGTCAAGATCCGATTGGTGGATGTCGATGTCGAGCACGATGCGCAGCTTCGTCGGGCCGTTTTCCAGCGCTGAAAGGCGAGGCATCAGCCACAGCGCGCCAATCGACGGGATAGAGGTCAGCCGCACCACCGCAGCGCCGCGCGGCTCGCTCCAGCGGTCGGTAGTGTCGGCGATCAACGCGAAGGCCTCATTGGTGCGCAGGTAAAGTCGTTGCCCCTCCAGCGTCAGCGATACGCCGCGCGCGCCGCGCTCAAAGAGTCTCAGGCCGAGCCACGCCTCCAGCTTGGCGATCTGGCGGCTGACCGCGCCGTGTGTAAGATTCAACCATTCGGCGGCGGAGGAAAAGCTGCCCATACGCGCCGCCGCCTCGAAGGCGCGCAGTGTTTCGAGCGGCAGTATCGGTTGCGAGCTGTGATCCATGCTCACAGCTGAGCCTCGATTTATTCGTTTGTCAACAGGCCGTGAGTAGCGCTTTCTGTCGCCGAAATCTCGTACCGCTTGAGAGGCAGATCATGACCGCCAGTACCGTCACCCTCGCCCGCCCGGCCGATCCGATCACGATAGCCGCGGTTGCGGTGACCGTCGTCGCCTGGGCGTCGGCGTTTCCGGCGATACGCGCCGGTCTCGCCGCCTTCGGGCCGCTGGAGCTCGGCGCGCTGCGCTTCGCCATCGCAGCCGTGCCGGCCGCAATCTTCCTGCTCGTCGCCCGACCACCGCTTCCGGCGCTCAAGGAGGTATGGCGTTTCGCGACCGGCGGGCTGGTCTTCGTGGCGATCTACACGGCGCTTCTCAACTATGGCGAGCTGACCGTGTCGGCTGGCGCCGCCAGCTTCATCATCAATGTCAGCCCGATCATGCCCGCCGGTTTCGCAATGATCGTGCTTGGCGAGCGGTTCTCGGCGCTGGCGTGGGCCGGAACCTTTCTCTCCTTCGCCGGCATTGGCATCATCGCGCTCGGCGAAGGCCAGGGCCTGAGCTTCGACCGCGGCGCGCTGCTTATCCTCGGCGCGGCTGTCTGCACCGCGACCAACACCATCGTGCAAAAGCCGCTGTTCGCCCGCCACAAGCCGCTCACCGTGTCGGCTTGGAACATGGTGGTCGGCGCGCTTTGCCTGTCGCCGGCATTGTCCAGCGCGCTGTCGCAGGCGTCGGTGGCGAGCACCGAGGGTCTGATGGCCGCGATCTATCTCGGCATTGTGCCGGGTCTCGTCGCCTATGCCAGCTGGGCGGTGGCGCTGTCGCGCCTGCCGGCCTCACGCGCCTCCAACTTTCTATATTGCGTGCCGCCGGTCGCGACGCTGATCGGCTTCCTCTGGCTTGGCGAAATCCCGACCAGCCTCGGGATCCTCGGCGGCGCGCTGGCGCTCGGCGGCGTGGCCATCGTCAACCTTCGGCGCTGAACAAGCGATCAGAGCCCATTCCGATTTGATCGAAATGGGTCAGGTTGGGTTGCCGATGTCTTCTCAGGGTTTCGGATCGGCTTTCAGATAGGCGATGACGTTGGCGAGATCGGCGTCGTCCTTCAGGCCCGGAAACGCCATCTTGCCTTTGGGGATCACCGCTTTCGGATCGCGCAGATACTCGGTGAGGTTCGCATCGTCCCAGACCAGCCCGCCCGCGCCTGCTTCCTTCATGTTCGCGGAATATTTGGACTGGAAGCTTTCGAGCGAACCGGCCGTGCGGCCGACCACGCCGACAAGATGCGGCCCGATCTTGTCCTTTTCGACATCGGCATTGTGGCATGCCCTGCATTTGTTGAAGACCGTCTTTCCCGCGGCCGCGTCCTGCGCATAACCGGGCAACGGGGCAAGGAAGGCTGCGGCAAGAAATGCCGATGCAAAGCTGATGGTCGATTTCATGATGCGGTTTTCCTCCATGTGCAAAGCGAGCAAAGCCAATCCGGGTCACGTTACCGGCTAAAGGCGCGCAAGGCCAGCCGGTTCCAAGGTGCGACGATGTGCAGCGGCAAGGGCTCTCATTCGCGGCGGTATAGCGGTTGCTTCAGATTGCAAATGAGGCGTGGACTGCTAGGCTGACCGATGCAATCGGTGGTCGTCTGAAGCCATGTCGGACCAGGAAAGCCGTCTCAACGACGCCGGCGCCCGCCTCGCCGGGGCGACAGCCGGCGATTTCTTCGCTCTTCTGAAACCGCGCGTCATGGCGCTTTCCGTTTTCACCGCTTTTGTCGGGTTGGTGGCTGCGCCTGGCATCATCAACCCCGCCGTGGCAATCGCCGCCATTCTGGCCATCGCGCTCGGCGCTGGCGCCGCCGGCGCACTCAACATGTGGTACGACTCCGACATCGATGCCGTGATGTCGCGGACCTCCCGGCGACCGATTCCGTCGGGCCGCGTCATGCCGGCCGAAGCGCTCGGCTTCGGCCTCGTTCTTTCCACCCTGTCGATCCTGGCGCTCGGCATGCTGGCCGGGTACCTGGCGGCCGCGCTGCTCGCCTTCACCATCTTCTTCTACGTGGTCATCTATACGATGTGGCTGAAACGCTCGACGCCGCAGAATATCGTGATCGGCGGGGCGGCGGGTGCGCTGCCGCCGGTGATCGGCTGGGCCG
>NZ_AHAM01000027.1 GCF_000236565.1 Mesorhizobium alhagi CCNWXJ12-2
CGACCGAGCCTACATAATTGCGCAAGCCGCCGAGCGCGTCTTGCGGCATGTCGATCAGGCCAAAACTTTCGCCAGGCCTGGCGCGCCCGACCAGCGCCGGCCGATCGCGCGCCGGTCCCTCGTGCTGGCAGCCGAACCAGACCGCGCCGCTCCGGTCAACCGCCATGTGGCGGATCGACAGCTGGTGCAGTTTGGGCGACAGTTCGTGGCGTTCGATGAGATCGCCCGAGAGCCGGTCGAAGAAGACCAGCGACGGCTTCATTGTCGCCAGGTTCAGCTTGGCGCGGCCGAAATCCGGGTGCGTCTCGATTCCGCCATTGGCGATCGCCAGCGTTTGGCCGTCGGCAAGCAGCAGCAGTTCATGCGGCCCGACGCCATGGGTGGGGAATTCGCCCAGCCGTTGGAAGTCCGCGCTGGCGTCGTAGACGCCGATCATGCCCGCCGCATTGTCGAAATCGTTCTCGGTGGCATAGAGCAGCCGGCCGTCGCGGGAGAACACGCCATGGCCGAAGAAGTGCCGGCCGGCGATGCTGGCGATAGTCACAGGTTGCTTGCTGCCTGTGTGATCGAATACGACCGCGAAAGTGCCGGGCTGGCGCGCGAACACCACCGAGCGCCGCGACACCGGGTCGAAGGTCACGTCATGCCCCCGGTCGGGCAGGTCGATCCGGTGCAGCACCGCGCCCGCTTCCGACAATATCGCCGCGCCGTATCTGCCGTCGCGCCGCTGGTATGCCGTGGCGAACACTGCGTCCGCCTGCACCGTTTCGGCGAGAGCGCGGCTCGGCAGGGCTGAGAGGAAACCTGTGCCCGCGGCTTTCAGGAAATCCCTACGACCTATGAGCGGCGTGCGCACGCTCAGTCTCCGTCAAGCGACGAGAAGCCGGCGGTAAGGCCGAGCGCGCCCGCGAGCCTGACGCCGAAAAGTTCCGACAGGCTGGAGGTGACGATGCGTGCATAGGCCAGCTTCTCCCGCCGCGCCGGGTCGGCGAGCATTTCCGCGACTGGTCCGTCCGCGGCTTTCAGAGCGCTCTCGGCATTGTCGAATTCGAAGCCGATCGAATCCGCGATCCAAGCCGAATCCGATGGCAGCAATCCGGCAAGTTGGCTCGCTTCGAACAGCTTCCGCATGCCGCCGAGGCTTGCCGCGATGGAGGCCGTCGCGGCACCAGATCGCCAGAAGATCGCCTGCTTCGGCCGGTTGCCATCCGCGTCCTCGCCGAGAAAGCCGTTGATGCGCACGTTGCGCACCATTTCAAGGCCATGGATGAAGATGTCGAGCAGTTCGGTGATCGCCTCGTCATCGGTGCGATAGAGCGGGTTGTCGGCGCCTGGACTGGCCCACTGTGCCGAGATGCCGGCCGGATCCTGCCAGCCGGCGACGATGGCCGAGGCCATCTCCTCGACATTGGCTGCAATCGCGCGTCCATAGGAGCAGCGATAATCCTCGCCGGGCGCAGCCAGCTTCTCGGCCCCCGTGCCGAAAAGGATGAATTCGAGCGCGCCCAGCCCCTGCATTGCAACACTCTTGCCCTTGAGTGTCGCGGCGTCAGCGGCGGTCGCATCCTTGTCCGCAAGCGCCCGCTGCACTTGCTTCAGACCGGTGCTCCTGCGGTCGGGCCAGAACAGGATGCGTTCCAGCCGGTTCTCCTCCGTCACCGGGCCGAAGCGGATGATCTCGGCTTCCGACCACGCGGTGACGGCGCCGGCGAAGCCGCTTTGCGCTGCCGCAAGCCTGTCCGGCGACGGCTCGGCGCAGAGAGTGTCCATGTTGTCGCTGAGTTCGGCCGACGCGGTCTGGAACGCGCCATAGGCCGGCGTGACGAAGCCCGACACTGCTGCGGCTATCACCGGGTTTTCCGCCCTGACCGGAGATGCAAAGGCGGTCACCATCGCAATGAGGAAGAGCAGCAAAGATCGCATTACAGCGACTCCAGGAATTTTATCAGCGCCTCGCGATCGGCCTTGGGTAAAGCGGCGAAGCCGTCGCGGGCGGCCTGCGCCTCGCCGCCGTGCCAGAGGATCGCCTCGGTCAGGTTCCGCGCGCGTCCGTCATGCAGGAAAAAGGTGTGGCCGCTGACCTCTTCGGTGAGCCCGATCCCCCAGAGCGGCGGTGTGCGCCATTCCTTGCCGGTCGCGTCGCCGACGGTCTGGCCGTCGGCCAAGCCTTCGCCCATGTCGTGCAGCAGGAAGTCGGAATAAGGCCATATCAGTTGGAAGGCATGCGCCTTGTTGGGCGCGTCGCGCCGCGTCACGAATTTAGGCGTGTGGCAGGAGGCGCAGCCGAGCTGGTAAAAGACCTTCTTGCCGGCCAGCACTTCCGGCTTTCCGACGTCGCGCCGCGCCGGCACTGCTAGATTCTGCGAATAGAAGGTGACGAGGTCGAGCACCGGGTTCGGCGCTTCGCTTTTGCCAAGACGCTCCTGTATGCCATTCGGCAGCGCAAGGCAGTCCTGCTGCGCCTCGCTGCAATCGCCCCAGTGGCGCGGCACATCCGGCGTCGAGATACCGATATCCCCGGCGAAGGCTTCGGCCGACTGCTGGCGGATCGACGGCGTGGACGCCTTCCAGCCGAACCGCCCGAGCGCCGGTTCACCGCTTGCTGCGTCGCGCACGACCGACGCCTTGCCCGAAATCCCGTCACCGTCCCGGTCGTCCGGGTCGGCCTTGGCGAGAATGTCGGCTGGATGGATCTGCTCGACCAAGCCGAGGCCGATCATCGGCGGCGTTACACGCGGCGACAGCGTCGTTGCGGGATGCAGCGGGCCGAGCGACAGATCGTCGACCGAATAGCTCGGCTTGCGCAGCGATACTACGCTGCCGTCCCCGAGCGTGACAGACATCTCCTCGTAGGCGATTTTCATCCTGCCTTCGGAGGCAAGACCCGGAACGGCGAGATCCTGCAGCTGCCCGCCGTAGACGGGATCGGGGAAGTTGAGTGCGGCCTTCCGCCCCAACATGGCCTTTTCCTCGACGGTTTCGGCGGCCCGGGCGAGCCGCAGGAACATGGAGGGCGCGTCTGAATTGTCTTCGGGAGGGTGTCCCCGGCCGTCCTTTAGATGGCAGCTCTGGCAGGCGCGTGCGTTGAACAGCGGCCCGAGTCCGTCGGATGCCTGCGTAGAAGACGGCGAAGATACCCAGAGCTTGCGGAATAGCCCATTACCGAGCTTGAACGTTCCCTGCTCCTCGAAGCTCAGATTGGCCGAGGGGTGTGAAAACGCGTCCTGGTTGACGCGCTTGCGTGAAGTCGCGGCGCCCGCAGGCATCGGCTCGAAATCTTCAGCCTTGGAGAAATCGGTCGTCGGCTCGGTTATCGCCCTGACACGAGCGAGATCCTTTGCTGTGAGATCGGTGCGCGTTGCGGAAAGTCCAGACGGGACGTCTCCAGCTGTCACACCAACGGTCAAAGCGAGGCTCACGAGTCCAGCGACCGACCATCGAAGCGGAGGCTGTATAAGCGCATCCTTCGAAGCTCGCTCCGCTCGCACCTCAGGATAAGGGGCGCTGTGCCCCGGCCCAAGAAGAGAGCCCTTGTGCTCCGGCTCAATACGAAAAGCGTTGTGCTCCGGCTTAGGATGGGGAGCACTGTGCTCCGGCTCGGAATTGCCGAGATTGTTTCCCGAGACGACACCGAAGAGGCAGCGCCCGCCCGTCCTCATCCTGAGGTGCGAGCGCAGCGAGCCTCGAAGGACGCACCAATAATGCGAAAGCGTGCGGCGGCGCAGAAAATCTATGGCGCGCCGCATCGCATGTCCTAGTCGGCGTCCTCGGCGGAAGCCGCGTTGAGCAGGCCGTAACGCTCCTCGCCGATGCTGGCGAGCAGTTGGAGCTGGGTTTCGAGGAAGTTGATATGGCCTTCCTCGTCCTTCAGCAGGTCCTCGAAAAGCTGCATGGTGACGTAGTCGCCGAGCTCCTGGCAGATCTCGCGCGAGCGCTTGTAGGAGGTTCTCGCGTCATACTCGCCGGCCAGGTCGGATTCGAGCACTTCGCGGACATTCTGGCCGATGCGCAGCGGCGCCAGCGATTGGAGGTTCGGGTGGCCCTCCAGAAAGATGATACGCTCGATGATCTTGTCGGCGTGGTGCATCTCCTCGATCGATTCCTCGCGCTCCTTCTTGGCCAGCTTCTGGTATCCCCAATCCTCCAGCAACCGGTAGTGAAGCCAGTATTGGTTGACGGCGCCAAGTTCCAGAAACAGCGCCTCGTTAAGCCGCTCGATGACTTGTATTTCGCCCTTCATGGCGTCTGCTCCCGAATTGGGTCCGCAATCCTCGGACGCGGTCCAGATGTGAAACGACATCCGCCCCGTTCGCCTCCGAACGAAGGTGGTAATTCTCGGTTACCCGAATGATCGTTTCCACCACATTTGGGAAGCAGCCGCAACAGCGGCCGCGCTTTTGAAGCCAATGATAAACCTTCGCCGGCACGATGAGGTGCCAGGGATCGGCTTCCAGAAGCTGGACAATGGCCTCTTCGATTTCCTTTTCGCTTATCAGGTTGCAGTGACAGACAATCATGTTGAACTCTGTTGGGTCCCGGCGCAGGAGCGCCGGCCTGGATGTCGGGTAAGCCTACTGAAATACCTTGTCGGGAGCGTCGAGGCTGTCGGAGCCTTCGAAGGCGATCGAATCGAGCTTCAGCACGGCGACCGCGCGCTCGATGGACCTGGTCTGGTCGATCAGCCCGTCAATCGCGGCCTGAACCGCGGCGTTGCCCTCGGCATTGCCTTCGCCGATCTGCTGGTCGTAAGCCTCGCCACCCTCAGCACGCTTCGCCATGACTTCCATGGCGGCGATCGTCGCATCGAGCTTGCCCGTGAGCTCGGCGTTGAGAGCCGGGTCGATCTCGTTGACCATGGCGGCTACGGACGGCCCTTCGACCACAGTCCCGTCGATGCGCTTGTAGCTGCCGAGATAGGCGTCGCGGATGCCGATCGCATCATACAGATGCGAGATGTGGGTATTGTCCGAGAAGCAGTCATGCTCCTCCTCGGGATCGTGCAGCAGGAGCCCGAGTTTCATGCGCTCTCCGGCCAGTTCGCCATAGGATAGCGAGCCCATACCTGTCAGGATGGCGGAGATGCCTACCTTGGGATCGCCATCGAGCAGGGCCTTGCGCGCCGCGCCTTCAGCTCCCCAATTGGCGACCATTTCCTGAAGGTCGGCCACCAGAAGATCGGTCGCGGCCGCCAGATACTCGGCACGCCGTTCGCAATTGCCGCCGGTGCAATTTGCCGTGTCGTAATCGGTGAAGGGGCGATTTCCAGCGCCAGGGCCGGTCCCGTTCAGATCTTGGCCCCAGAGCAGGAATTCCACAGCGTGGTAGCCAGTGGCGACATTGGCCTCGATGCCGCCGGCTTCCTGAAGCGTGCCGGCAAGGAATTCCGGCGTGATCCGGGAAGCGTCGACCTCGGTCCCGTTAATCTCGATCTTCGGGCTGGCGATGACATTGGCGGTATAGAGCGTGTTCTCGTCTGATTCGGTGCCGTAACCGGCGTCGACGTAGTCGATCAGCCCTTCGTCGAGCGGCCAGGCATTCACGCGGCCTTCCCACTCGTCCACGATCGGATTTCCGAAGCGGTAAACCTCGGTTTGCTGGTAGGGGATGCGAGCCGCCTTCCAGGCGGCGCGGGCAGCTTCCAGGGCCTCCGCCGAAGGTTTGGTGATCAGCGCGTCGGCGGCCTCGTCGAGCTTCACGGCGGTCGCCAGCGCGTCCTCATATTTCGCCTGCGCGATATCGGCATAATTGGCCAGTACCGCCTTGGGATCGGTATCGGCCTTTGCCGGCAGCACGAAAATGGCCGCCGTAAGCATTGCCGTCGCGGCTATCGCCGCCAATTTGCCGCCCTGCGGCGCTGTGACCCATGCTTGCATCGTCGTCTTCTCCTCAGGAATGGCCGGCAAGCGGCGCGAGACTGGAATGTCTGATGCCGTGCAGCGGCGCGTGACCCGGAGCGGAAACGCGCAGTGCGCCCACGAGGGTTGCTGAAATGCCGGAGGGCATGCGCCGCTTCAAAGGCGGGCGGACCGCGCAGGAGCGCTGGTCGAGGAAAGCAGACACAAGGTCCTCCAATCGAACGGGTTCAAGGCCCAGACATCAAAGGGATACGCTCTTCGAGCACGCGCCATAAAGACGTCAGATGCGCAAAAGTCAAGAAGCATTCCTACATTAACATTTGAAATCAATAGATTAGAACTGTTCTAAATAGGTCAACTTATGCTCAAGGCGTCCCAATCCGTCCCCTGCGCACAGACGGCGCGCTTGACACAGCGGCATCCGGAGTGCGACCCGAAGCCGGTCGGCGATGTCGGAATCCGAACGGTCGGCGGGTCGCGCGCCATCCTATCCTGCGCGGCGGAAACACAAGCATCATGAAGAACGGCGTGGTCATTATCGGTGCGGGACATGCGGGCGTGCAGGCGGCCGCAAGCCTGCGTGAGGAGGGTTTCGATGGGCCCGTCACGCTGATCGGCGACGAGAACGAACTCCCCTACCACAAACCGCCTCTGTCCAAGGCTTTCATGAAGGACGCCGACGCCAAGCCGCAAATGCTGCGTGCCGAGGCCTTTTACGCCAATGGGCGCATCGAGCTGATGCTGGGCTCCAGCGTGGAACGGATCGACCTTTCCGGCCGCCGGCTCGACCTCTCGGGCGGTGGTCATATTGCCTTCGACCGGGTCATCCTCGCCACCGGCTCACGGCCTCGCACGCTGGCTCTGCCGGGCTCCGATCTCGCCAGGGTGCTGTCGCTGCGTTCCGTCGCCGACGCTCGCGCGATCCGCGAGGCGAGCGGCAGCGACGACATTGTCGTTCTCGGTGGCGGCTTCATCGGACTGGAGATCGCCGCGACACTTGCGGCGGGGGGGCGCCGGGTCACGGTCGTCGAGGCGCAGGACAGGCTGCTCGCCCGCGCAGCCGCGCCGGTGATCGCCGCCCATGTCCGCTCCCGCTTCGAAGCGTCGGGCGTGCGCCTTTTGACCAATACGACGATCGAGCGGCTGCAAGGCCAGAATGGCCATGTCACGGCGGCAGTGACTTCGTCGGGCGAGAGACTGCCGGCGGGGCTTGTTCTTATCGGCGTCGGCGTCGTGCCCAATTCGGAGCTTGCCGAGGCGGCGGGCATCGCGGTCGCCAACGGCATCCGCGTCGATCCACAAATGCGCAGCTCGCAACCCGAAATCCTGGCGATCGGCGACAACGCCAACTTCCGGCACTGGCTTTCAGGGACCGATGTGCGGCTCGAATCGGTCCAGAACGCCACCGATCAGGCGCGGCTCGCCGCCCGCACCATCACCGGCCATGAAGATGCCTATCGCAGCGTCCCCTGGTTCTGGTCCGATATCGGCGACATGAAGCTGCAGATGGTCGGCCTGGCCGCCGGCAGCGACAGGTCCGTCGTGGTCGGCGAGGCGGCGGAAAACCGCTTTTCGGTGTTCCACTATCTCGGCGATAGGCTGATCTGCATCGAATCCGTCAACCGGCCGGCCGACCATATGCTCGGCAGGAAAATGCTTGCTGCGGGCTTTTCGCCGAACCCGGCAACGCTTGCCTCTGACGATCTCAAGGCCCAGTTCGCTGCCTGGCAGCAGTTGCAGCCGACCGAACCGGCCTGACCCGCCGGGAACCCGCCCGCCCCGTACACGTTCTGCGGGGAAGGTGAGGGCATCATGCCGTCTCCGGCCGCAGGAGGTTCAAGGCATGACATTCGACGGGACGTTCACCAGGATTGCCAACAGGGTGGCGCACGTCGCAGGCATGCCGGCGGCTTTCATCGCCTGTTGCCTGGTCGTCCTTGTTTGGGCCGTCAGCGGTCCTCTGTTCGGCTTTTCCGACACTTGGCAGCTCATCATCAACACCGGCACGACGATCATCACCTTCTTGATGGTGTTCCTCATCCAGAACACCCAGAACCGCGACGGCGCAGCCCTGCAGGCAAAGCTCGACGAACTGATCCGGGTCACGGCCGCGTCGAACAAGTTCATTGGCATCGAGCATCTTACCGAGCAGGAGGTCGAGGAGTTCCGCTTGCGTTGCGAGCGCGCCGCCAAGAAAGCCCTGGAGAAGACGCGCTGATCCGCCTCGATAGAGGGCGCCGCCTGCGCATGCTTGCTAAATCCGACCGGTACCTATTTTCCTCCCGGCGCGGCGGCGGGCCTCTCGATCGGCTTCAGCCACGGTTCGCGCCGATGCGCCCACAATTCGTAACGCGGCGAAAGATCGGTAGGCGCCGTATCCAGCGTGCCGATTTTTATCTCGGCCTCGCCGCCATCGATCTCGAACAGCCGCGAGCCGCATTTAGGGCAGAAATGCCGACGCTCCCACTGCCGCGTTTCGCCACTCGTTTCGAATGCGGATTCGGGCCAGACCGCGAAGGCCGTGAACACGCTGCCGGATTCCTTGCGGCAACTCGTGCAGTGGCAGGTGCCGGCGCGCAATGGCTCCCCGGGGGCCCTATAGCGGACCGAGCCGCAACTGCATCCGCCTGACCTGTAGCGCATCCGCGTGCCTCCTCGGCATGATCCTGAATTAAAGGTCAGCGAGAGATCATGCGGCAAAACACTCTCGGACCTGAAAACCTTGCCGGCTGGAACTGGTTCCAAAAGGGTGGGCCGATGCAGCGCGCCCGACGGCGGAACGCAAATCCGATTTCGGCGTTGGTGTGCGTTCGCGCGAACAAAGTTCCAGAAGCACCAGACCCGAATTCAGAGCACTGCAATCGAATAGTCGGCGGCGAACGAAAACTGAAAGCTGTAAAGGTGGCGTCCTTCACTGTCGGTCACATCGAACTCCGCTCCGCGCGGAACGGGCTCTCCCCTGAGCAATGCGTGGGCGATCATCTCCTTGGCGGCGAACATGGCTTCCCTGACGGCCTCCTCTTCGTCGGCGAGTTCCGTCCCTTCGAGGTCCTTCGTGGTCCTGCCGCCCTCGCGAAAATGAAAATGGTAGCGTGGCATTTCAGCCTCCCGCGCCAGGCCAAACCGCGGGCTCGCCGAATATGTTCCAGACATTGCAGCGCGAGTTTTCGGCGATGACCAGAGCGGCAAATGGCTTGGCGGCGAAGGCCGCTATCCCGACAGCAGATTCGGACAAGGGAACGACGGCCGATGCCCGCAGGAAAGTCATATCGGCCGCGCGTCCGCGGAACATGCTTTTGAGGGGGTTGAGCGCACAGGATTTTGCTTTGATCAGGCCTCGCCTAGAGCGGTCGACTTTGCAGGCCAAGGATGTGCTCGAAGAGGTGAACGGGCCGGTAGAGTACGCCTATTTTCCGGAAGACAGCCTGATCTCCGTCATTGCGACGCAACGCGACGGCAAGGCGATAGAAGTCGGGATGGTTGGCCGCGAAGGCATGACCGGAACGGCTATCGTTCTCGGGAATGGCGAGGCGTTGAACGAGTGCCGCGTACAATTGGAGGGGTCGGCGCTGCGAATTCCGGCGGCAGGGCTGCGCGAGCTTCTGTCGCGCAGTGCGTCCCTCCACGCGCAGTTTCTGCGCTATATGCAGGTCGTGCTGGTGCAGGCAACGCAAACCGCTCTGGTGAATTCGCATCTGACGGTCGAGAAGCGTCTGGCTCGCTGGCTACTCATGATGCATGACCGTGTTGGCGAGAACGAGTTCGACCTGACGCATGAATTCCTCGCCGCCATGCTGGGGGTAAGGCGGCCTGGCGTCACCGTGGCCCTGCACATGCTGGAAGGCAGGCATCTTATCCGCTCCACCCGTTCCCATATCGGTATACGCGACAGGGCGGGACTGGAGGAATTCGTCGCCTCAGGCTACGGTATTCCTGAAGAACATTACCGGCGGCTGTTTCCTGGCGCTGGTTTCTGAGCGAAGGCTCCGCTTCGGATTGGCCTTCGCCGGGAAGACCGGCATCGCCGCTGCTTATCCACCCCGGCTATGCCCTCGAGGGGGAGGAAACCCGCGCCTCGCCAGACTTCATTCTCAAATGTCGCTTTCGTACAACGGCCCCGTTGGTACGTTTTCAACCTAACTTTCTGATCTTGCAGGATTTAGTTCTGCTGGCCCGCCATCCGGAGCAGCGATTCCAATGCCGCGCTATTTTTTCCATTACCGGGACGGAGACCGGCTCAGCGAGGATTACGAGGGCGAGTTGCTCCCGGGAATCGCGGCTGTCGAGGAGACCGCGATGGCCTCGGCCAAGGAGATCATTGCCGACGGGCTTTTGGGCGGCAATCCGGTGTTGACCGGATACAGCTATGAAATCCGCGACGAAGCCCGAAATCTGGTGCTCGTCTTTCCGTTTTCGGAAGCGGCTGAGAAACCAGGGCCACGGCCATAACGGTGGCCGTTCATTGCCAGTCCATAAATTAGAGTGTATAAATATGAATCGTTTGCACATTTCACTGGGCGCGAACGGCTGGGAGATTCGTGAGCTCTTGCCCCGCAAGAGGCTTTCGGATGTATAAGCCCAACAACAAAAAATACAAGAACGAACTAATACGCCGACTGAGCCAGGAAGATCTTGCTCTGGTTGAGCCAGATCTGGTCCGATGCGAGCTTCCACTGCGGATGATGCTTGAGAAGCGCAATTCGCCGATCGAATTTGTCTACTTTCTGGAAGGTGGAATAGGATCGATTGTCGCCAAGATGCCCATGGGGCGCGATACAGAAGTCGGCCTGATCGGCTTCGAGGGAATGACCGGCACGGCCCTCGTGCTCGGCGATGACCAGTCGACCCACGAATGCTACGTGCAACTCGCCGGCGAAGCACATCGGATGCCGGTGGATCAGCTTCGTTCCGCTTTGGCGCAGAGCACGACCCTTCGTCCCTTCCTGCTTCGCTACGTGCAGGCGCTGTTCATCCAGACCAGCTATACCGCGCTGGTCAATGCGCGATCGAAGCTCGAGGAGCGGCTGGCGCGCTGGCTTTTGATGTGCGACGACCGCGTCGGCGGCGACAGGCTTACGATCACGCACGAATTCCTGGCCATCATGCTCGGCGTCAGGCGGCCGGGCGTCACCGTCGCGTTGCAGATACTGGAAGGCAAAGGCCTCATCCGCGCCAATCGCGGCGAGATCATCTTGCGCGACCGCAACGGCCTCATCGAACTCGCTGACGGCGCCTACAGCGAGCCGGAGGGGGAATATCGGCGTCTTATCGGCGAAATAGGATAAGGTCTTTGCGTCGTTTGGCACGCCCTTAGACGAAAGTAGTGTCCCCCATCGTACAAAGCTCGTTTTAGGCGTCGACAAGCGTTGTCGCCCCTGCCACATTTATCTGCTGCCTGAATACGATCAGACAAAAAGGGAGGTATGAAATGAGTCTCGTTTCAATCTCTGTGCGGTCGGCTCAGGACGCCGCTGAAGCCTATGTCCTTTCACGGCGAAAATCCCCGGTCCTGTCCACCGCAATGGCCATCCGGGCCATTCGCACACTGCTGCCCAAATGCCAATCAACGGACCGCGAACTCGCCGATATGGTCGCGTCCGCCGCTATCCAGCGCGGGCTTTCCGTCTCGTTCGACGGGGCAGATCGCGGCGAGATTCGCGTTCCATATGAACTCTGATCGGATTCCGAAGGCTGGAGTGCTCGCCGCGCTCGCGGCCAGTTCTGAAGGCGATCCAAAGATTGGCCGGGTGGTCTCGACATCCAGGGCGCTCGAAGCTCTTCGGCATCTGACTGGGGACCGGACGACGCCCGACGAGGAATTGGTGGCGCTCCTGGCCGACGCCGCTGTCGCGTCGAGCTGTTCGGTCATTTTCGACCACCGCGAAGCCGATTCGAACGGCCGGGGCGCCCAAGCCAGTTAGCCGGCCAGGTCCTGCTTTATGGCTCTTTCCAGTTTGTTTTGACAACGCGGCGGCGCGGTTTTGCCGGTTCTGGGCTGATCTCCAGACCGTGCGTGGCCGCATAGCGCCGGATCATTTCCGCGAGTTCGGTCTCGGAAATCGCCGCACGGCCAATATGGGCGCGCACCCTGCGCACGCCGTCAGCCACCGATACTGGCCATTGCCCGCCCTTGGTCGCGGCGAAGAAGTCCTCGATCGCTGTTTCGACCTCGACGCTGTGGCGTGTTCTCATCCAGGCGGCGCGCTCCGGTTCAAGCGGCGAGCCGCAACCGGCGCTGGGAGGAGCATCGTCTATGAAGATGCCGGCCGCGTCTCGTCCGCGCTTCCAACAACGTGCCCTCGCGAATGTTCCTTTAAACGCATTCGGCCAAATTCCGCTCCGGAACAAACCGGCCGGCGTGCAGTTCGGCCCAGAGCGCCAGCTGTGGCATCGCGACGAGGAGACGCAGATGAGAGCACTGTGCCGGCGCAGCCAGCCGGGCGCCTGATCCGATGGGAGACCGGCCGCCGACGCTCAGGGACGATCCGCTTGGCCCCCGCTGCGTTCATGTCTGCGTCGACATGCAGTCGATGTTCGGCGAGGGGACCGACTGGGCGCTCCCCTGGATGAAGCGCGTGCTGCCGAACATCGTCGACATTTGTGAGCGCCACGCTGGCGACACGGTGTTCACGCGTTTCATCCCGGCCCGCCGTGTCGGCGACGGGCACGGAACCTGGCGGCGCTATTACGAGCGCTGGGCTTCGATGACCATCGAACGCATTGGCGCCGACATGATCGATCTCGTACCCGAACTGAAGCGCTTCGCGCCGCCTGCCGAAATCGTGGACAAGCCTGTCTATTCGCCGTGGCTCGGCTCCGACCTTCACGCCCGCCTGCGAGCCCGCGACGCCGACACACTCATCATCACCGGCGGCGAAACGGATGTGTGCGTGCTCTCGACGGTGCTCGGAGCCGTCGATTTGGGCTATCGCACGATCATCGTGCAGGATGCGTTGTGCAGTTCGTCCGACGAGCAGCACGACGCGCTTCTTGATCTCTACAGCAACCGCTACGGCCAGCACATCGAGACCGCGACAACCGGGGAAATCCTCGAACGTTGGGTCCCAAGCGGCTGATCTAGAGCCTTTCTGCAGGTGATGCTCAGGCAGCCTCGACCGCCGGCCTGCGGCGTGGACCCTCTTCTTTCGCCACAAGATTCGCGAGGGGCGCCTCGATGCGGCATTCGACGCCAGAGCGCGGGTAGTTGAGTTCGACCCTGGCCTCCAGTTCCGATGAAAGCATGCGTTCGATCATGCGTGTGCCGAAGCCGGTCTTGGAGGGCCGCTTCACCGGTGGCCCTTCATGCTCGGTCCACTGCCAGGCGAGGCTGTCGTCCGAAACCGTCCATTTGATGCGTACGCAGCCATCGGTGTTTTGCAGCGCGCCGTATTTGGCGGCGTTGGTCGCCAGTTCGTGCACCGCCATGGAAAAAGCCAGCGCGGCCTTCTCACCGATGCGAAGTGGCGGCCCCTCGATCTCGAACTGCTCTCGGCGGAACGGTTGCAGCGTGTTGACGACGGTTTCCTGCAAATCGGCGCTCGTCCAGTTGGTGGCCATAAGCTGCTGGTGGGCGCTCGCCATGGCGCTCAGGCGACCGCTGAACACGGACAGCGCGTCGCCCGAAGCCTCGCCCCTGAATGTTTGCGAAGCCACCGCCTGAACGGTCGCCAATATATTCTTGATCCGGTGCTCCAGTTCTCTGGCCAGCATGTCGCGGTGCTCCTCCGCCTTCTGGCGGGCCGACCTGCCTTCGACAACTTCGTCCATGAAGCCGTCGATCGCCGCGCCAACTTCCGAAAGCTCGCCGCTGTCATGCGACATGCCGGTGCGCGATGTCGTATCGCCGGCGCGCCACGCGTCGATCGTCGCAAGCATGCGATTCACCGGCTGGCGCACCAGGCGGTTGCCGGTCAGGGCTGCGAGTGCGAATGCGATCAGGGCTCCCAGCCCGGCAATGACGACCCCGCGCTGCGTCGCCTGATAAATGGGCAGCATAGCGGCGTCGTAGGAGATGCCCGCACTGACATAGATGCCGCCATCTGGCGCCGTCGCCGCGGGACGGTAGCCGAGTATCCGTCGCGTGCCGTCCTGGCTCATCACCTCGATCGTTCCCGGCCCCTCCGCAGTGACCAGATGCAGGTAAGGCTCCGGTATGCGGGTTCCCACGAACCGCTCGGGAAATGGGTGGCGCGCGATGATCACTCCGTTGCGGTCGGCCAGAGTCAAGGCGTCGTTTTCGGGATACTGGCGCTCCGCAAGCGAATTGTTGAGCCAGTCGAGGCTGAGACCGGCGACAAGCACTCCCTGGAAGGCTCCATCCCTATCGCGGATCGGGACGGCGAGCGGGAGAGACGGCTCACCCGAGATCCTGCTCGTCTCATACGTCCCGACGACAAAATCTCCATGCGCCATAACCTCACGGAAATAACTGCTTTCATCCACCCGCAAAGGCGTCGCCGGCGCGTCGGGCCGGCACTGTACTACTCCTTCCGCGTCCGCTACCGCGATCGAAGCGAACTGCGGCGATTGCGCCTTCACATCCGCCAGGAAAGGGGCGCAAAGCCCCGCATCGAAATCACGGATCGACGGGGCGTTGGCCAAGGTGCGCAGCACGCCTTCGGACCCATCGATGATCCGTTGGATCTCCAGTGAAGCCAGTTCGCCGATTCGCATGGCGGTGCGATGCACCTCGACTTCGCGCTCCCGGCGCGTCACGACCTCGTTGTACAGGAGGATTAGCAGCGCGGGCGCCAGCGCCACCGCCGTCAGCAGATACAGACGCTGACGCAATGAAAGCGTGCCCAGTCTCACTCCGCACTCTCCGCGTTGCCCCGCCCGCAACGCGGCAACCTAACCATGAATGCCGGCTGCCTGCAAATTGGACGGAGACTGGATCGAGCCTCACGCGGGCGCGGGAACTCCGGGCAAGGATCGGCGTTCCTCCGAAAGGCAGGCGATGGAGCGAAGCTGATGTTAAGACTGTTGCTTCTCGGGCTGATTGGCGTGGCGGCCTACCGGATCGGCAGCGAATTTCTGCGGACTATCCCGTCCGACTTCGAGCCGGTGCCGGCGCCGGCCGGAAATCCGGAACAATCCCGCACGACCGGCCAAAGACAGAGCAATTCCGGGTCTCGAGGTGGCCATGTTGGCGACCGCTAGCGCGCTTGTGGCCGGCTCGATCGGAATGGCGGTGGTCGATGTGAGCTTTCTTGTGCTGGCCTCGACAATAGGGCTGCTGCTCTTCCACTATGAAGGCAATTGATCCCGGCTAATCGCCGTTCATGGTTTCGCGCCTTCGTTGCAGCGCGGCCTGCAATTGTTGGGCAAGCTTGGTCAGATTTTTCGGCACCGGCTCGTTTTCGATCTGAGCCAGGATATTCCTGATTTCGCGATCGAGGCGTTGCGTTTGGGTCGAGTCCCGACGGTCCGATTGATTGGCGTCGTTTGAATTCATGCTTCAAGCCCAGGCCCGATCCCTCGACCGGGCAATGTTCAGGTAACCGAACCGCCATGACAACAGATTGTTGCCGAAATGATCGAAGTTTCGATAGCTGTCCACACTTTGTGAGGCAGGCATGTCAGGAAAAGCGGCGGCTCAGAAAAGCCGATCCGGCCAGGCCGAAGCGCCAAGGCGTTTCGACCCCCTTCGTGATGCCGATCCGTCTACCGACCACCAGCTCGGCGATTGCCGGTGCATCGAAAACCCGGAACGGCGGCTCTTTCAGAGAAAGACCGTCATGGCTTTTGTCGATCGCAAGAGCCGAGCAGAGCCGGCCCGGCCCCGAGCATAACTTCAGTGGGTCCATGACGCCCCGCCGCTCCTGCATTTGCTCGATCCTGAAAACCGGCTGGATCGCCCTGATCAGGACCGCGCTGGCGGGCAGACAGACGAAATTCAGGCACCAGTGAACGCCGTAGGATCGGTACACATAGGCGTGGGCCGGCGGCCCGAACATGGTGGCGTTGGCGTTCCTGAGGCCGCGGAAACTATGCGAAGCGGGATCGCCCGGACTATAGGCCTCGGTTTCGATAATGACTCCGCCTACGCCATCGACCGTGAGTTGCTTGCCGATCAGGTCGCGGGCGACGGCAACCGCTTCACGGGCGTAGAAGGAAATGGGGAGCGTCGCTGCTTCCCCCGGTGATGTTTGTTCCAACGGCACATCCATTCTGACGCCCGCACGACGAGGCAGGGCTTTTGCTTTGGTCATTGGTGGGCGACTAAAACCCGCACTGTCCGCAACCGTACTTTATAGGAACTCCGTTCTTTGCGCCTGCGTTGGTTCGCCAGTTGCCCCTAAGCAATCTTGAAATTCAAAAGGAATCGGTCATGACTCATACCGATATTCCAACAGAGGCCACAACCCAACGGGACGGCCGGCACGCAGACCGGGGCGAGGTGGTGACACTCATCCCTGCACTGCGCGCTTTTGCCCGAACCTTCTGCAGCGACGCCAACGACGCGGACGATCTCGTCCAGGAAACGCTGATGAAAGGCATCGCCAACATCAGCCGCTTCCAGTCCGGCACCAATATGAAATCCTGGCTTTTCACCATCATGCGCAACACTTTCTACACGCGCATCAAGATGTCCAACCGCGAAGGCCCCGGCCTGCTCGATTGCGCTTCGAGCCGTCCTGCCACGGCGGCCAGCCAGGAGTGGTCGCTGCGCAGTCAGGAGATGGCGCGCGCCATCGAAGCGCTGCCCGACGATCAGCGGCAGGTCATAGTGTTGATCGGCGTGCTCGGCACCAGTTACGACGACGCTGCAAGCATATGCGGCTGCGCCATCGGAACGATTAAGAGCCGCCTGAGCCGCGCGCGCAACCGGCTTCTTGAAACGCTTGGCGAAACGTCTCCGCACGATGCGGTGATCACGCCCGATGTTTCGGCGACCGCCATCCGTTCCGACGAGGCGGTCGTCTGACCCTGCGGGCATATGCCAATTGCGGCAGTGCAACTTTATAAAACCGGCTGTCTTGCCGGACAGCTGTCGATAATCTCCACGCAACCGGGTTAAGAGGGGTGGGCGAGCGAATCGCCCTGCTTCTTATGCTGGTTGAGGAGGCCTTCTTGAGCCAATCGCTGTTCGATTTGACAGGCACGCGAGCGTTGATCACGGGCTCCAGCCAGGGCATAGGCTTGGCGCTGGCGGAGGGGCTGGCGCGGCACGGCGCCGAGATCGTTTTGAACGGCCGCAACGTCGCGAAGACCGGCGATGCCGCCGATGCTCTCGCCGCCAAGGGCTACAAAGCGGGCAGCGCCGTATTCGACGTTACCGACGCGGCGGCTACCGCGGCAGGCGTAGCCGACATCGAAGCACATCTCGGCCCAATCGACATACTGGTCAACAATGCCGGAATGCAGTTTCGCGCTTCGCTGGAGGATTTTCCGGCGGAAAAATGGGACGAGCTGCTGCACACCAACATTTCAAGCGTGTTCCATGTCGGCCAGGCGGTGGCTCGACATATGATCCCGCGCCGTCGGGGCAAGATCATCAACATTGCCTCCGTGCAGAGCGAGCTAGCGCGCCCGAGTATTGCGCCCTACACGGCCACCAAGGGTGCAGTCCGGAACCTGACGCGCGGCATGTGCGCCGACTGGGCCAAATACGGCCTGCAGATCAACGCGATCGCGCCCGGCTATTTCAAGACGCCGCTCAATCAGGCGCTGGTCGACGATCCGGAATTTTCGGCCTGGCTGGCCAAGCGAACGCCTGCCGGGCGCTGGGGCAATGTCGACGAACTCGTCGGCGCCGCGGTCTTCCTCGCCGGGCCGGCGTCGTCCTTCGTCAATGGGCATACGCTGTATGTAGATGGCGGTATTTCGACCGCGCTTTGACCCGCGCCTGCTGGGTCTGCCTGGAAGCAGGGCGACATCGTCACTTTTCGGCGGGAATTATGCTTAGGTGACCGCCGACCTCGAGAACGGCGAACTTGATCTGATCCAGCCGCTCCAGCCCATGCTGCTCGCGCGCCGCATCCAAAATGTCCTCGAGCGCGACCCGCGCGCGCTGCATGGCGCGCTGGTCGAGCTTGCCGAGGCTGATCAGTACAGTGGGCGTGCCATCTATCCATCTACTGGCGCTCGGCATCCACTCCTTCACGTAGGAGAGCATTATGTCGGTGAGGAACAGGGTAACAATCAGCAGCACGGCGTTCGCAATCGAAAAGTCGTCGCCGAGCAACGCTTGCTGCGTTGTTTCGGCGATGATCAGCAAGAGCACGAAGTCGAAAGCCGTCATCTGCGCGAGGGTTCTGCGGCCCGAAAGCCGCACGATGACGAGCAGGATCACATAAACCGCCACGCCGCGCAGAACCGATTCCATCTCTATCTCCTATGGCAGAACGACCGTGGTCACGCCGACCGGGTCGCCGCCGTCGAGCGAAACCTCGTAGCTGGCAAGGCCCGGGCGCTGGGGTCGCAAATGCAGGACGACTTTCGACGGTGGGCCGTTCTCGGACCGAAACACCATCACCTCGCCGGCAGGGCTTGTTAGAGACCGTTCAGGCAGAGGCTGGATATCTTCGATCTGGAAGTACTGCGAAAACTGCGGCGAGAGCGTCAGCCGATGCTCCTCGCGAGGCGAGCCGAAGGTCACGGTCACTTCGTCTGCCGATTCCCAGCGCGCGACACGGGGATAATCGACCTTGCCGGCCTCCGAGGTAATCGTTGTGTGGGCCAGAACTCCGCCGCCGCCGCCCAAGCCCGCAAGAGCGGCGAGAAGGATTAGGCCGAAACCCACCCATGCCCAGCGCTCGACTGTCCAGAACCGCTCCTGGAAATCGCGATGTTCTTCAAGCTGCAGTCCGTCGTCTCGGATTGGGATAGGAGGTTGAGCAGTGTCGGCCGTGTTCAACTTGCGCTCCCTTTCGCAACGAGAAACAAAGATGCCGCTGGTTTGGTTCCGGAACCTACGGAGCCGGCGGTGAGCTCAGATCGCCGGGCACGTAAGCGCCGATCCTGAGCGACAAATGCTTCAGAACGGCGTCCATCGATGTCGGACCGCACTTATCATGAGGTAGGAACCTTAGATCCTTTTGATCGGCGGGCCAGAGACTTTAAGCAATATCCGTTTTGGAAAAATCATTGCCTTTGTAGAGAAGGGACAACCGGTTAGCCTTCGCGCAGGCGTAGGCGAAACAATCGCCGAAATTGAGATCCGCCCCGTGCCCAACAGCCTTGCCGTACTTCATACTGGCGTCGATCGCACCATTGCCTATGTCGCTGGATATGGCGATTTCATTGGCGGCGATCTCGTTCACGAATGCGTCGACCGTGTCGCGAGCTTGCGCCAACATGTCGGGCGTGGGCTTCGTATTCTTTTTGATTGCTTCGGCCACCGCTCGCGCGAGGACTTGGATTGCCTCGAACCGGACGAGCGGTGAGACATAAAGCGGCCCAGTCGCTGACGCGAGCCTCTTTTCCAGTTCTTCCGCTCCAGGTTCCTCGTTAAGAATGGCGACGATTGCCGAGGCATCAACAAACATCAGTCGTCGCCCCACATTTCGTCAGTGAATTTCTTCATGTTGAAATCAGGATTGGCCGGTCCGATCCGCCGCGCCATTTGCTTAACCTTTGCAAGCCTTTCTCGAAGCGGGACAGTGCAGCGGCTGCGCTCGGGCTCGTGGCGCAAGTGCAGCTCGCGAAAACTGAGTTGCTAGTGCGGCCCCGGCAATGCTTCGGGGATGTGGAAGGGATCGGCAGGCTTCCGCCTCCGCGACAATTCACATGCGGACCGGTATGGCCTTCATGGGCAGGTCATCGAGACGCGATCGGAGGCTTCACTCGCGCGACCACGCTGTCTTTTTGACATCTCGTCGACTGAGATTGGAAACGAGGTCGCTGAACCGGTCGCCTTGAACCGCGACGTGGTCCCGTAGACGCTGACGCGCTGCGGCCTCGTCGCCATCCAGTATTGCCTGGATGATGCCTCCATGTTCACCGATTGACACCTTGACGCGGTTGCGGACGCGCAACTGCAAACGCCGGTAGGGGCGCAGCCTCCGATGCAGCGTGGCGCACTGCTCGGCGAGGAAGGTGCTGTGGCTGGCCGCATAGATGGCGTGGTGGAAGATTTCGTTGTCGTAGTAGTAGGAATCGGCGTCTTCGCTTATCGCCGAGTGTTCGCACCGCTCATGACTCGCCAGCAGCGCCGCGCGATCCTCCTCGGTATGGCGCCGGGCGGCCATCGCCCCCGCCATGCCTTCAAGTTCCGCCATCACCTCGAACATCTCGTATATGCGGTTCGGCCCAGGATCGACGACGACGGCGCCGCGCCGCGGCCTTGCCTCGATCAGACCGATCGCGCTCAACTGCATCAGCGCCTCCCGGATCGGTGTCCGCGAGACTCCAAAACGCGTGGCGAGCTGCACCTCGTCGAGGCGTTCACCGGGCGCGAACTCGCCGGTGATGATTCCGTTTTCGATGTCGTCGCGCAGTTTGTGGAACGTATTGCTGGTCATACGGATGATCGGGTCCAGTTCGCAGTTATTGTATACAAGACTATTGACATTGCACGCAAGAGCGACAAACAATCATCCCAATCGGGCGGGAGGTCCGGTGATCTAAGGGAGGTTGCAGTGAATAAAATCAAGAAAATGCTGAAAATTTCGGGCCTCGTCGCGGCCGCGTGCCTCATTGGCGGCGTCGCCGGCGCCCAGACGATCCTGAAGGCTTCGCATCAGTTTCCAGGCGGCAAGGGCGATATCCGCGACGAGATGGTGCAGATCATTGCCCGCGAGGTGGCCGCCGCCAATGTCGGCCTCGAGATCCAGGTTTATCCGGGCGCCTCGCTCTACAAGCCCAACGACCAGTGGAACGCCGTCACCCGCGGCCTGCTGGAAATGACCTCATTCCCGCTCGACTACGCGTCGGGCCGCCATCCGGAGTTCTCGGCGACGCTGATGCCGGGTCTGGTCGGCAATTTCGACCGCGCGATGCGGCTCAACGATTCCGACTTCATGACCGACATCAAGAAGATCATCGAGGACGCGGGGGCGCTGGTGATTTCCGATGCCTGGCTGTCCGGTGCCTTCGCTTCCAAGAAGGGCTGCATTACTGCGCCAGACACGGTCAAGGGCCAAGTCATCCGCGCCGCCGGCCCGGCCTTCGAGCAGATGCTCGTCGCCGCCGGCGCGTCGATCTCGTCCATGGCCTCATCCGAAATCTACACCGGCATGCAGACTGGCGTGCTTGACGCAGCCAACACCTCGTCGGCCAGCTTTGTATCCTTTCGGCTCTATGAGCACGCGAAATGCCTCACGGCGCCCGGCGAGAACGCGCTTTGGTTCATGTACGAACCGGTGCTGATCTCAAAGAAGATATTCGACGGTCTCAATGCCGATCAGCAGAATGCGATCCTCGCGGCGGGGGAGAAGGCGGAAGCCTTCTTCAACGAGGAGATCCGCAAGGGCGATCAGGTCATGATCGACACCTACAAGAAGGCGGGCGTCGAAGTCGTCGAAATGTCGAAGGCCGACTACGATGCCTGGCTCGAACTGGCCAAGCAGTCCTCGTACAAGAACTTCGCCGAGAAAGTGCCTGGAGGAGACAAGCTGATCGAGAAGGCCCTTGCCGTCCAGTAGCAGCGCAATCTACACCGGCTGCCGCCTCTCCGGCGGATGCCGCGTGCTGCATTGCTGGGAGGATCGGCATGGTACAGTTCTACATCAGGGCGGTTGGCGGTCTGTCGCGGGCATTCGCGGTTGTCGCGACGCTGCTGCTGATCGCCGCGATGCTCGTCGTTTGCCAGATGATCTTCATCCGGTATGTGTTCCGGGCCGCGACGATCTGGCAAACAGACTTCGTGGTGTTTGCCGCGACCGGCGCGATGTTCCTCGGCGCGCCCTACGTACTGCTCAAGGGCGGCCATGTTGGGGTCGACGTGGTGGAGATGGTAGTCGCCGACCGCACACGCCACGCGATGCGGATCGTGGCCAGCCTGCTCGGGCTGCTGTTCTGCGCCATCATGCTGTACGCGAGTTGGCTCCAGTTCCATGAGACCTGGGTCGGCGGCTGGCGCCATGCCAGCGTCTGGGCGCCGCCCCTGTGGATTCCGCTTTCCGCTCTTCCGCTGGGTTTCTGCATGTTGTGCCTGCAGTATGTCGCGCAGATCCTCGTGCTGGTGTCCGGCGTGGCCACTCCGGCGCCAACTCATGTGCCCGCGGAGGCGCTCGAAGCTGCGGCGGCCGTTTCACCGTCCAGGGAAACCGCACGATGAGCCCGACTTTCGCCGGTTTGACGATCATCGCGGCCTTATTCGTGCTCCTGGGGACAGGCATGCCGATCGCCTTCGCGCTTGGCCTGGCCGCCGTTTCCGCGCTGTTCCTGCAGAGCGGCCCGGACATCATCTACGTCCTGTCCGAAACGATGTTTTCGGGCATCGCCAATCTCGCCTATGTCTCGATCCCGATGTTCGTGCTGATGGGGGCGGCGGTGGCGTCTTCGCCGGCCGGCGCGGATCTCTACACCTCGCTCGACCGTTGGCTGAACCGCGTTCCCGGTGGGCTGGTCCTATCCAACATCGGCGCCTGCGCCATCTTCTCCGGCATGACTGGCTCGTCGCCGGCGACCTGCGCCGCCATCGGCAAGATGGGCATTCCCGAGATGCTCCGCCGCGGCTATCCGGCCTCCGTCGCCAGCGGCTCGATCGCCGCCGGCGGTACGCTCGGCATCCTCATTCCGCCATCCGTGACCCTGATCGTCTATGGCATCGCCACCGAGACCTCGATCGGACGATTGTTCATGGCGGGCGTCATTCCTGGGCTGATGCTCACAATCATGTTCATGATCTGGGCGGTGATCGACTGCAAGCGCCAGGGCTATGACTTCGGCGCGCGCGCGGTGCGGTTTACGCTGCGCGAGAAACTGGCGGGCATGCCGCGCGTATTGCCGTTCCTGTTCATCATCGCCGGAACGCTTTACGTGCTCTACGGAGGCCTCGCGACGCCTTCGGAAGCGGCCGGCGCCGGCGCGCTGCTCACCTTGGTCGTGGTGATCGTCGCCTATCGCTTGTTCCGCTTCCGCCCGGTCGCCGGCATCTTCGGCTCGGCGATGCGCGAGAGCGTCATGATCATGATGATCATGGCGGCGGCCGAACTGTTCGCCTTCGCGCTTTCGTCACTGTTCATCACCCAGTCGATCGCCGCCGCGATCGCTGATCTAGAGGTCAATCGTTGGGTGCTGATGGGCGTGATCAATATTTTCCTGCTGGTGGCCGGAATGTTCCTGCCGCCTGTGGCGGTGATCGTGATGACGGCGCCGATGCTGTTCCCGATCGTCACACAGGCCGGCTTCGATCCGTACTGGTTCGCGATCGTCCTCACCATCAACATGGAGGTCGGCCTGATCACGCCGCCGATCGGCCTCAATCTCTTCGTCATCAACGCCATCGCGCCGGATGTTCCGACGCGCCAGATCCTGTGGGGCGCGTTGCCCTATGTGCTGGTCATGTTCCTGGCGATCCTGATCTTGTGCATCTTCCCCGGCCTCGCCACATGGCTTCCGAACCAGATGATGGGGATAGCGATATGAACGGCGTTTCACTTCTAGGCGATATGCTGCAGACCATTGCCGAACGTGGCCGCCGCTTCCTGTCGCTGAGCGGCAGGGAAGAGGCGGGCACCGGCGGCGTCGAGGCGATTTGCGAGACGCTGCTATCGAGCCACGGCGAAGCATCCGGCATGGCTCTGGCGAAGACCGTCCTCGACCGCTGGTCGCGATTCGACGAGAAGCAGCGCTGCGATTTCATGGTGATGCTGCTGGAGAGGTTCGGACCCGACGCCGCGCGGCTCGAAAAGGCCATCGACAATTACCGCGGCCTGAGGACGCCGCAGGCGCTTCTGGAACTGCATTCCGCCGCCGAACCCAGGCGGCAGGAATTGATCCGCCGGCTCAATCTTGCTCCGAACGGCATCGCGACGCTGGTGCGCATGCGTGAAAATCTCCTGATGATGAAGTCTGCCCAGCCGGATCTCGACGCCGTCGATGCCGATTTCGCGCATCTGTTCGGCTCGTGGTTCAATCGCGGCTTTCTGGTGCTGCGCCCGATCAACTGGTCGACGCCGGCCGATATCCTGGAGAAGATCATCCGCTACGAGGCGGTGCATCAGATCGACGGCTGGGATGAGTTGCGCAGGCGTCTAGCTCCCGACGATCGTCGCTGCTTCGCTTTCTTTCATCCGCAGCTCGTCGATGAGCCGCTGATCTTCGTCGAAGTGGCGCTCACCCGTTCCGCCCCAGCCGCGATCGCCGACGTTCTGCGCGAGGACCGGGCGGCGATCGCCGCGGCCGAGGCCACCACGGCCGTGTTTTACTCAATTTCCAACTGTCAGCAGGGGCTGCGTGGCATTTCTTTCGGCAACTTCCTGATCAAGCAGGTGGTCGAGGACCTGCGGCGGGAACTGCCGAAGCTCGACACTTTCGTCACGTTGTCGCCGGCGCCGGGCTTTGCGCAATGGCTGGCGAAGGAGCGGAAAGACAACGCTTCACAGGTGATCGACGCCGCCGACCGCGTTCTCCTCGAAGTGCTCGACGAGCCCGACTGGGCGTCCGATCCTGCCAGATCCGCTGCCGTGCAGACGGCGCTAACCGCCGCCGCCGCCCACTACTTCCTGCGGGTGCGCAATTCGCAAGGCAAGCCGGTCGATCCGGTGGCGCGCTTCCACCTCGGCAACGGCGCTCGCCTGGAACGGATCAATTTCCTTGCCGACCTTTCGGCTTCGGGACTGCGGCAGGCACACGGCCTGATGGTCAACTACCTCTACAAGCTCGACGACATCGAGGCCAACCACGAGGCATTCGCAGGTCGGGGCGAAGTCGTGACCGCGCCGGCCATTCACAGAATGCTGCGGCAGGCCAGGCCGCCGCGCGCGCTGGCGGTCCTCCGCGGACAGCCGCCGGCAGGCGGGACTGCGGCGCGCGGTACCGGCGGAAGGGGGACCGGGGAACTAACGTCATGAGCAATCACATGTTTGATGCCGTGCGCGGTGCGGCAGCCACGCGGGGCACGACTTTGATCGAATCCGCCGGCGGGCGCGCTTGGACCTATGGCGACATGCTCGACCTGTCGGGACGGCTCGCCGCCCGCCTTGTCGCGCTCGGTGTCAAGCCGGGTGACCGGGTCGCGGTCCAGGTCGAGAAAAGCCCGGAAGCACTGATGCTCTACCTCGCGTCCTTGCGCGCGGGCTCGGTCTATCTGCCGCTCAACACCGCCTATACGCTCGCCGAACTCGATTATTTCCTTGGCGACGCGGAGCCGCGGCTCGTAGTCGTTTCGCCGGAGTCCGGCGCCGCCATCGGCCCGGTTGCGGCCGGCCATGGCGCGCACGTGGAAACGCTCGACGATCGTGGCGGCGGCTCTCTCACGGACGGGATCGAAAGCTGGCAGCCGGACTTCGCCGACGTCGCTCGCGGTCCGGACGACCTGGCCGCCATCCTCTACACGTCGGGTACCACCGGCCGCTCCAAGGGCGCGATGCTGACTCACGACAACCTTTTGTCCAATGCGCTGACATTGCGCGACCATTGGCGCTTCACGGGAGGGGACCGGCTTATCCACGCCTTGCCGATCTTCCACACGCACGGGCTGTTCGTCGCCTCGAACGTTATCCTGCTCGCAGGCGCATCGATGTATTTCCTGCCGAAGTTTGACGCCGACGAGGCTTTGCGCCTGATGGCGTCGGCGACGGCGATGATGGGCGTGCCAACCTTCTATGTGCGGCTGGTACAGCATCCCGGCCTGACGCGGGAGGCGACTGCCGGAATGCGGCTCTTCGTGTCGGGCTCGGCGCCGCTGCTTGCCGAGACCCACCGTCTGTTCCGCGAGAAGACCGGCCATGCCATCCTGGAGCGCTACGGCATGACCGAGACCAACATGAACACGTCCAACCCCTACGACGGCGATCGGGTAGCCGGTACGGTCGGCTTCCCGCTGCCGGGCGTCGACCTGAGGATAGCGGACCCGGACACGGGCGCTCCGCTCGCTCGCGGCGAAACCGGCATGATCGAGATTCGCGGCCCCAACGTGTTCAAGGGTTACTGGCGAATGCCGGAAAAGACCGCCGCCGAGTTCCGCGCCGATGGCTTTTTCATCACCGGCGATCTCGGTCTGGTCGACAATCGCGGCTATGTCCATATCGTCGGCCGGGGCAAGGACCTCGTGATCTCCGGCGGCTACAATATCTATCCTAAGGAGGTCGAGTCCGAGATCGACCAATTGTCTGGCGTAGTCGAGAGTGCCGTCATCGGCGTGCCGCATCCCGATTTCGGCGAGGGCGTCACCGCCGTAATCGTCAAGCGGCCGGACGCCGCGATCGACGAAGCGGTGGTGCTGGATGGGCTGAAGTCGCGGCTGGCGCGCTACAAGCAGCCGAAGAAAGTGCTGTTCGTCGAGGACTTGCCGCGCAACACGATGGGCAAGGTGCAGAAGAACGTGCTGCGCGAGCGCTACAAGGGTCTCTACGGCGGCTGAGCCCCACTTTCTCGGACAGCTTGGCGCGCCGGACTATTCCAAGGCGATCTGGAAATCGGAGCCGGCAGAGCTTCGACTGAGGCGGCAAATGTCGGGTTCGAACCGGGCGGATGCACCCTTCTCGACGACCATGGGCGGCGTGTCGTTTAGGCCAACGCCGCACGCCAGTGGCTGGTACGATTGAACCCGACTTGGAATACCGGTTCCGTCAAAAAAGCAAATCGTTCAAATTTGCAGTTCCGTCGTGACGGCAATTTAAACATCCTAAAATATGGTCCTCGATCGTAACACGCAAAGAGCGAACACTCCGCGAGCTAAAAACAAGCCTTTTCAGGTCATAATAAGAAGCGGTGGTCTAATGAGTGTCAAAACGATCCGACCATTTACATCTCTTTCCCTTGTATTGATTTCAGCCATTTCTTTTGGTTGCTCGACCGCGCCGGATAAAACTGCAACTACTTCATCTCTTTCAGCTCAAGCCTCTGTCGTGAGGCCTCTTCACAAGAGAACGGTTGAAGCGCCGAGAAGTATCGGAAAACCGACCGCCAAAGTGGCGAGCGTCAGCAGTTTTGGCCGCGCGCCCCATATTTGCACGCCGAGCGGCTTCGGGAGAAAGACGAGATGCTTCGTTCGATGATGCGCGGGCGGGATTAGCGCGCCCGACGCGTGATTGGATATCGAAGTGTCACGCCATCAGTCGGCGAGATGCGTCCGCATCTTGCTCAGGCGCGAGACTACATAGTCTCCGTGGCGTAGCTTCGCCCATTCGTCGCCGCGCCTGGGCGGCACACCCCTGAATTTGTACCACTCACCCTCCGGCTCGCGCTTCTGGTAGATGGCGCCGTTCATCTCCCGATGGCTGAAGCATGTGAGCTTGGGCCAGACGCCGTTTTTCGTCTGCCAGCGGGCCCGAAAACAGAGCTTTCCCGGACCTGTGATGAACCATTGGCCGACGCCATAGGAAGGCGAGCCTTCTTCATTGGACCATGCCGTAAAGCGACGCTTCTTCACTGAGAAATGGCCCGCGCCGGCTTTCCAAAGCCAGGAACGGCTATTGTAGAGTTGATAGATTTCCTCGCTGTTCAAAGGCCGGGCCTTGCTGATGTTCGAGACGGTGTTAGCCTGAGCCGCGGCGGCAAATGCACCGGTAGCAAGCATGGTGGCCACCACCACGGAAAGCGTTACACAACGCAGCGACATTTTTCGTTCCCCCCGTCCGAGCCGGTTCAATTCTGGAGTTGTTGGACGACCCGCCAATGGGGAAGACCGTAGCCGTCCGGCCACGGATAGACCTCGCGATCGTTGAAGTAGACTATCGCCGTCAGATCCGGGAATTCGGGACGTGACTTTGCGACATTCTCCGCCCAGTCGGTCACATAAGCATGGTCGCCGTCATAGCCCAACTCCGCGACCACGATTGGTTTGCCGAAGCCTTTGACGCGGTCGTATTTCGCCGCCAGTTGTTCGGCGAATGTCGTATCGTGGCCGACCACGCCTTGATCGTATGGCTGATATCCGAAGATCGACAGACCTATCTCGTCGACGAACTCCGCGCCTGGATAAAACGCTTCCAGCCCTTCGTTCCCTTTGGGGGACCACATGTATTTTGCGTTCCCCAGATTCTGCCGGCATACGGTCACCATCCGGCGATAAGCGGCAACGTATTCCTCCGGCTTCCAATGGGCCCAGATGAACTGATTGTCGGCTTCATCCATTTCCTGTGCCCAGCGGATCGTGACTGGACTCTTCAGCTTGTCAGCTTCAGAGCAGACCGCAGCCATATACTTATCGCGTTGGCCGCTGAGGATGGTCTTGAGCAGGTCCTGCGAAGTGACCCGCCATTCACGTGACCAGGACCAGGGCTCGACCGTGATCAGCAGGGAACGGCCGCGCTGCAGCGCATAATCGTCGGCTATGGCAAGGCTCGACAGATCGACGTCTTCCCAAGGCAGGAACAGGTGCTCGATCCTGGAATTCGGGTCCTCGGCGAAATCGCCGTGTGGGTCATAGGCCCCGAAAACGATCGACTCAGGGGTGATGATCGGTCGTTTGTCGGAGGGTGTTTGCGCGGTCGCCGAACCGGGATCGGGAATCGCCAAGCGGCTGTTCGTCGCGAACACATTTTCGCTCGGTATCAGCGCGCCGACCGAGATGACGGCTGCCCAAACTTTCGTCTTCATTGCGCCTCTCCTATCGCTACACTCTTCAATGACTGCGCAACAGATGTTCCCTCGGGATCGGATTGTTGCGCGGAATTGCGCAGCGCCTCCAGCCTCGCGGAAACGAGGTCCTCGGGGACGAGTTTTGAAAATTCGTCATCTTCCAGGGGTTTGGCGTGCCTGAATACGTACCACTCGCCGGAAGGCTCCTTCTTCTGGTAGATCGCCTGGCCGTCTATCCTGTGGCTGAAGCACGTCTTGCCCCTGTAGGCGCCGCTCTGGCTGTGCCATTTGGCCTGCAGGCATAGCTGGCCGGAATCGCTGAGGATCCAGCGGCCTTGCGCCCACCATGCATCGGCGCCGGAACCTGACCAGGCCTTGAAAATCCGGCCTTGGTCCTGCATGCGACCAGCGCCGTCCGGCCACTGCCACGACCGGTCGCGGTAGATGACGTAGAGTTCCACGGCCGTCATCGGCCGCGCGCTTTCCGGTACGCCCAGATCCCGGCCTGTGGCCCCGTTTTGGCCGGCAAGCATGAAAACAGCTGCCAGGAAGCTTGAGAGCCATCGGCGCAGGCGCGCCGTTCCGATTACTGCTATTTTCATCCTTGGTGCCATTTTAGCGTCTCGCGGACGAGCCCTTTTGGGTGTCAGTACGTCGTGTCTTGTGTTTCGGACCGCCAGCTGGGGCTGAATACAATCCTGCGCAGGCCTGCTCTCCCGAGACCCGCTCCGGCGGCGGAGTAGCGCTCCTCGAACAGCCGGAAGCTGCGCGTGCCCCAGGCGACGCCTTCAAGTCCTTCTTTGCCGTGCTCGACCGTGGCGAATCCCGGCAACAGAACGAGTGCGGCAAACGTCGTCGCCAAGGCCGGGCGGTAGATGCGGCTGGTTACTCGCACCTTGTTTTCGCGGGCGTGCATGGCGAATACGAAGATGATCAGCGCCCCATAGAAAATGCTGTTGGCGATCGCGAACAGATAAAAACCGCGGGTCGCCTCGGCATCATCGACCAGCAGGGCGGGCAGAATCGAAGCAAGGGCAATCAGCAGGTAGGGCGCGCAGACCCGAAACGGCAGAGGGTCGACTTCCGATGCGCCTTTGGGCGTAACGCGGAAGTCTGCAACTGTGCCAGACAGCCAATCGCGCGCCGCAGCAGCCGACCCGACCAGGCCCCAAGGCCAGCGCGCGAGAATGTAGAACATGCTCTCCAGGCTCAGCAGCTTGCCATCGACGGGCCGGAACGTGCCGGTCGCTCTCCAGCGATAGGAAAAGACAATGAGGACGATGGAAAGCGGCAGGAAATGCGTGAGGAAATCAGGATAAGTCACCGCCACGAAGTTCTCGCCACGCAGAAGCGCTACTCCCGGCATCGCGAACAGCATCGCGCCGGTGAGCGAGAACAGCGGATACCAGAATTGCGAGAACAGGAACTGAAACTTGAGCCTCATTGGCAGGCGCGGGATCAGGTTCGGTGAATATTGCAGAAGGATCATCACCACGCTGCGCGACCATTGGAACTCCTGCGTGACGAGGTCTGCGAAAGTGCGCGGACCATCGCCGTGCGCGATCGCGTCGAGCGCATGCACGCCGCGCCAGCCATAGGCGTTCATCATCAGAGTTGTGGAATGGTCTTCAGCGAGCTCCGGACCGAGCCCGCCGATCTCCTTGAGCGCCGCTGTTCGAACCGCATAGTGCGAGCCGATGCACATCGGAGCGAAGGCGCCGCTGTAGCCCGCTTGCAGCGAGCCGTGGAAATTGGCTTCCGCATGGAGGCGTCCGCGCGCCGACCAGCTCTCCGCGGCGTTGCGGTCGCATATGCTGGGTGCGGACACATAGCCTACGCCGGGATCGGCGAAGGGCCGCAGCATCTAGCGGAGATAGCCAGGTTCGGGCACATGGTCAGCGTCGAGCTGCACGACGAAGTCATAGCGCTCGTAGCCGTAATGGTCATAGAAGAAGGCGAGGTTGCCTTCCTTGCAGCGGGTGCGCCGCGGCCAAGTGGTGCGGTGGTAGTCGGCGCGACCCTTGCGCGTCGACACAGACACACCATGGCGGCGGCACCACTGGAGCGTCTCAAAAGAGGGATCCTCGTCGGCAAGCCAGGTGTCGTGCGGCACATCCTGGGCCAGCATCGCGAGCAGCGTCTCGGCCACGACTGAAAACGGCTCCGACGGCGCCTTGGTCACGACCATCGCCACGCGGCTGCCAGTCGGCAATCGCAGGGGGCCGGAGGGCTTCACCGCACAGGCGAACACCATGAGGAAGTAGGCGGGGATCAGGGTTACCCAAGCGATCACCCAAGTGGCGAAAACGGTTCCGAACGCACTGAAATGATGCTCGGGCCGAAGCCACCAGGTCCAGAAATAGATGAGCGCAGCGAGCCATAGGGCCACCCCGATGAAATATTCCGCCCGCCGGTACCCGGTCAAAACGGGCGCCAGCAGCGGTTCATCCGCGTATTCGCGCGCCTGATCCTTGACCGCTGGGTGAGTCACGGCCGCGCCTCCAGGCCGAAGAATGGAGCGGCGGTGCGCACGATGGTGTCCAGGTCGGAGTATTCGGGCTGGAAGCCCAGCGTCTTCCGAGCAAGACCCGGATCGGCGTACAGGATCGGTGGGTCGCCGGCGCGCCTCGGATTTATTCGTATAGGCACGGCCCGGCCGGTCAGCCGGTTCACCGTATCGAGCACTTCCCGGATCGAGGAGCCGCGCCCGGTACCGAGGTTGAGGGCGAGGCTGCGGCCGCCGCCAACCAGATACTCGAGCGCCATTATGTGGGCCCGAGCGAGATCCGTGACGTGGATGTAGTCGCGCACGCAGGTTCCGTCTTCGGTCTCGTAATCGTCACCGAATATGTCGAGGCAGGGAATGCCGCCGGCCGCGGCAAGCAGCGCGCGGGGGACAAGGTGGGTTTCAGGATCGTGCCACTCGCCAAGCTCGCCTTCGGGATCGGCCCCGCAGGCATTGAAGTAGCGGAGCGCCACATAGCGCAGACCCCCGGCGGCCGCGTAGTCATGCAACATGTGCTCGGCGATCAGCTTCGTCCGGCCATAGGGGTTGATCGGCCGCTGCGGCGTCTCTTCGCGTATGGGAAGGAGAGCGGGCACGCCATAAGTCGCACAGCTCGATGAAAAGATGATTTTGTCGACCCCGCCCGCAAGGCAGGCGTCCAGCAGCGACTGCGTGCCGGAGACATTGTTGCGGTAATATTTGGCGGGGTCCTCGACTGACTCTCCCACATATGCAGACGCAGCAAAGTGGATGACGGCCAGCGGCTTGTGGCGCCCTATCGTTCGGGCGAAATGGGCGGTGTCGAGGATATCTCCGTGTACGAAGGGCCCCCAGCGCACCGCGGACCGGTTCCCCGTGGAGAGATTATCGTAGACGACGGGCTCAAAGCCCCTCTTGGCCAGGAGCTTTGCCGTATGGCTGCCGATATAGCCGGCGCCGCCGGCCACGAGAATGCGCGCCGCTGACATCAGGCAACCTCGACGAGCTCCGAGGCCTCGCTTGCCAGCAGGCGGTCGAAATGATGGATGGTCTTCTTGAGGCCCTCGGCCAGCGGCACCTTCGGCTGCCAGCCGAGCTCGTGCCTGGCCAGCGAGATGTCGGGGCGACGCTGCCGCGGGTCGTCCACCGGCAGCGGGCGACGCACTATCCTTGAGCCCGACCCGGTCAGGCCGATCACCTGGTCGGCAAGTTCGCGGATCGTGAATTCAACGGGATTGCCGAGATTGACCGGCCCCAGGAAGGAGGCCGGCGTGTCCATGAGGCGCAGGATGCCGTCGACAAGATCGTCGATCGTATCGCCCATCGCCTCCAGCAGCGATCGAAGACAGGCGGCCCAACCGAGCAGATTGTCGTTCTTGTATTCCCTCCAGCTTGCCTCAAACCTTATCCCGGATACTGGTGTTGGGCAGCGGGTTGTGGGCGTGGTGTTTGAGCTTGATGACGTTGAGCTATCGCAGCTTGACCGCTTCGAGGGCGCCGGCAAGGGATATGATCGCGTGGAACGGTTTCGCGTGCGAACTGACGATGAAACGGGAAAGCTTGAGGCCTTCACCTACATTGCCAGGGATAGCTTTCTCGATCCCGATTTGAAGCCTTATGACTGGTATCTGCGCCTCGTGGTGGCGGGAGCCCGCGAACACGCTTTGCCGGAGGAGTATGTCGCTGCAATCGAGAGCACTCAGACGGTATGCGACCGGGTCCAGGATCGTCCATCGCGAATAGAGGCTCTGGTGCTGTTGGGAGCAACGTCGTGAGGCTTCACAGGGATACCCGCATCGCCGGCGACAAGACAGCAGGCGATTGGTCCGCGGCCAGACGCCGCCTCTCAAGATCGAAGAACCCGCAACTCTGGGCAGGTGCTTTTGACGACTTCTTCATGGCGCGTCTGAACAGCAGGTACTTTGAGCCGGTTAGGGCATTGGAAAAAATGCCCGAAAAGGCGGGTGAAGGATTCGCTATAGTGGCGAAAAGGCGATCCCCCGTTGGGGACTCACGAATATTCGGATAGTAGCAATATGTTTGTTGGCTTCCTCGAAGCAAATGAGCCCTTCAAAACTATGTTTGCGGGCGCCGGAACTGCTAGGGAATTTTATGCCTATGTCCGGTGTGGGCTGTTACATGAAGCCCGGACAAAAGGGCGGTGGCGTATACAGGTAGACCCGTCAGCTAAACAGGCCATCGATACAAGCATTCCGGCCATTTACCGGAATCGTCTGCAACCGGCATTCAATGATTTCGTCGAATCATACGGTCGGCAGCTCAGGACCGACAGGTCACTTCAAGAAGCCTTTATTCGAAAATTCGATAGCCTCTGCAAGGGCTAGTTCAATCTCCCTAGGTCAAATGGCGCACCCGACAGGATTCGAACCTGTGGCCTTCGCCTTCGGAGGGCGACGCTCTATCCAGCTGAGCTACGGGTGCATCCTGCTTACGCAGTGCTTACGCGGGATTTCCGCGATTTGGAAGGTCTGGACTCCCTCGACGTAAGTCTTTGAACTCCTACGATCTTTTTCTCTTCAATCTCCACCCAGCGGACTTGACACATGCCTTCGGAGGGCAGCGCTCTATCCAGCTGAGCTACGGGTGCCGGGCCGAAGCCGGAACGAAATAACGAGCCGGGACGCCGCTTCATAGCCGATGCGGCGGCCGGCTTCAACGGCCAACTGCGCGGCCGGGCCATTCTCGGCAAAACGACCGGCTGGCGACGACGCAACGCCCGATGGTGGTTGCCACTAGACGCCCGGCCTGGCGCCTGGAAGATAACGGACGATGAGTTCATGCACATAGGCGTTGCGGCTTTTCGCGCTTTCGCCACCCATGACAACGACCACCATCCTGCGGCCGTCGCGATTCACCGACGTTACGATGTTGTAGCCGGAAGCGCGGATATAGCCGGTCTTGATGCCGTCGACGCCATCAACCTTGCCGATAAGGTCGTTGTGGCCGCGGATTGTCCGGCCGTTGTAGCTGAAGCTGGTGCCCGAAAAATACGCGTAGTGCGACGGAAAGCGCCGGCGCAGCGCCATGCCGAGCAACGCCATGTCGCGCGCGGTGGTGCGCTGCCGGTCGTCCGGCAGTCCCGAAGCATTGCGGAAAGTGGTGCCGCTCATGCCGAGCTGCCGTGCCTTGGCGGTCATCATCTGCGCGAATTGCTCTTCCGTACCTCCGAGGTACTCGGCCACGGCTACCGCAACGTCATTGGCCGACTTCACCGCAAGCGCGCGTATCGCCGTGTCGACGTCGACGGACTGGCCGCGCTTGAAGCCGATCTTGCTCGGCGGCCGCGCCCGCGCGTAGTCCGAAACAGGGATGAGCGTATCGCGCGAGATGCGGCCGGTCTCGATAGCCTCGAACAGCATGTAGAGCGTCATCATCTTGCTCAGCGAGGCTGGATAGCGCGGCTGGTCGGCATTCGCCTGGAACAGGATGGCGCCGCTATTGGCGTCCACTACGATCGCCGCATATTTCGGCGAAGTCTGAGCCGTCGACGGCGGAGGCACTTCGAGCGTGCTTGTCGTCGAGCATGCGGCAAGCAGCACGATCATCAGGAACGCGGCCGCCGCCTTGTGAAATGAGCCGGCGAGAAGCTGGAATGTGGTTTGCAAGGTGACGACCCGTTCGGACGATGGCGACCCGCCGCCGCGATCCCCCCGCGACGCAGTGGAAAGAACCTAAACCAAGATGTCGCCGTCTGGAAGCGTCCGTTTGAGTGCACATACCGATGGTCGGCGGCCCAGACCGGCCGTATTCTTCCCAGCGCTGAAATTCGCGGCTAAGGTCGCGGCTCGTGATCTTGACCGGGGGGTATCGCGATGTCGGGCAGCGTCGAAATTGGCGGAGCGGGTCCTTCGCTGCTGCGGGCATCGTTGAGCCGCACCGGCAAATGGGCGGGCGGTCTCGGCGTGGTCGGCGGTTTCGTCGCCGACATCCTCAGCCCGCTTGCTCCATTCGCCGCCTATATCGCACTTGCCGCCGCGGTGACGGCGGTGATCCTCGCTGTCGCTATCGCCTTCCGGCTGGTCCTTGCCGCCACGGCGCTGCCAGCCCTGGTGTTCGCGTCGACGACGGCTGCCCTGGCCGGCGGCCTGTTTGCCCTGCAACAGGCAAGCGACGCCGAGGACGGGGTGCTCGCGGGCCTCGTCCCGGCGATCGCCGGGCTGCAGCAGTCGATGGGCATCGTCGCGGCAAGCGTGGAAAGGATCGAGAAGACGGTGACCGAAACGGCAAAGACGGTCGATACGGTCAAGCAGGCGACGCAAGAGGTCCAGCAAACCGCTGAAAAGGTCGAACAGAAGACCGAGGAGATCGCCGCGAACCAGGCAAAGCAGCAGGAACAGGCCGCGAAATTGCAGGCGACCACCGAACAGATCGCCGTGTCGATCGATACGATAGCCGATGGTTTCAAGGCGCTGGCGGCGCAGGGCGGGGTTATCGCCGATCCCAAGCGCCCGGACGAGTTCTACCACAATGCAAGGGTGCACGAGCTTTCCGGCGACATGCTCAATGCGAGGCGGTCTTATCTGGCCTTTGCCGGGTTCAGCGTGGATGCCGTCGATCCCTACATCCGCTTCGCGACGCTGCTCAGGATCCAGGACGGCAAGGCCGGCGCACGCGAGGTGCTGGGCGCGCTCGCCGACAAGAACAAGACACTGGCGCTGAAGCTCGTCCACGCGATGCAGTTCGAGGACGCGCAGCGCATCGAACGGCTCAACGCCTTCATCGCGGCAAACCCGGAATATCCGCCGGCCTATTTCGTCGTGTCGGAGGAGTTTTCCGAGGACCGGCTTGGCGTGCAGACGCTGGCCGACAAGCGCAACGAGGCGACCGCGCTGGCCAAATTCGCGGCCTATGAAAAGGATGGCGGCCTGGTTTCCCATTTCATCGACCACACGCTTCTGGCCGACTGGCTGGAGCGCTCGCGCAGCCGGCTCGCCGCGCTCGGCGATGTTCTCGATCCGGCGCGTTTCATGCCCAGGCTCACCCCGATGCGGTCCAACCAGGAATGGATGATGACGATTTCGCTGCCGGAGCCGGCCACGGCGATCTCCTGGCGGCTGGGTGTCGAGGGCGCATTCACCGAAACCGGATTTCTGGCGCTGAACGATCAAGTCACGAGGAAGCCCATGCCCAATCCGAGCTTTGTGGTGCCGGACCGGACATCCGCCGACGTGATCGCCATAAAGTATCTCGACCTGCGGGGCCGCGAGACCGGGCCGTTCGAGATCCGCTTCGATCCGCAAGCGGCGCTGGCGGAAGGCAATAAGCAGATCCTCGACCAGTTCTGGACGTCATGGATCGCCTTCGATTCCGGCAGCAATACGGGCTACGTTTATTTCACCCATATGCTCTCCTATCGCTGCGCCATCAAGGAGGTTCGCTACAGCTTCAACGGCGCGGCGCTCGACAAGATCATCGACCTGCCGCCTTGCGACGAGAAGGATCCGTATGCGATCCCGTACGACTACAAGCCCTATTTCAAAATCGGCAAGGACATAGCTTCAATGTCGGTCCAGGTAACCTATTCGGACGGAACACAGTCGCCGGTGCGGGAGTTCCAGCGCTGAGCGCCGGCAGCGCCGCCGAACCGGCGCGGCAGAAAGATCCAATGTCGGAAATCGTCCACATCGCCGCCACCATCTTCAAGCGCGCCGGCGGACAGCGCCGCTTCATAGTCGCCATTGCGGGACCGCCTGGCGCGGGCAAGTCGACGCTGTCGGCGCAACTGCACGATCTGCTGCCCGAAGGCTCGGCCGCCGTCGTTCCGATGGACGGCTTTCATTTCGACGACACGGTGCTGGAAAAGCGCGGCCTGCGCGGGCGCAAGGGAGCGCCGGAGACATTCGACTATTCCGGCTTCGAGGCTTTGCTGAAGCGCATCCGCGCGGTGGAGCCGGACATAGCAATACCGGTATTCGATCGCACGATGGAGCTATCGCGCGCGGCGGCGGCGATCATTCCCGCGGAGGTGAAGTTTATCCTCGTGGAAGGCAATTACCTGACGCTCGACGAAGCGCCGTGGTCGGGTCTGGCGCCGCTTTTCGACTTCAGCCTGTTCGTCGACGTGCCGCGCCCGGAACTCGAACGCCGCCTGATGCAACGCTGGCACGAGCATGGCAAATCGGACGACGAGGCCCGCGCCTGGATCGCCTCGAACGACATGCCGAACATCGACAGGGTGCTGGCCCGGCGAAGGCAGGCCGACCTGGTGATTTGAAGGCGCGGGCGCGCAGCGGAACCGATCGAACAGCCATACATTGTTGGCATGCGGCAGTTGCGCCGCATGAGGAGCAAGACCATGGCTGAAAAGAAAGCATCCTCGAAAGCAGGCACCGCGAAGAAGCCGACGGCAAAACCGCGCAAAGCGCTGGAATCAAAAACGGGCGCCGGTGAGGCCGTAGCGGAACGCTCGAAGGACGCAAAGAAGACCAAGCCCGCAAGCAAGGCATCTTCGACCGCGTCCGCCGCCAGGAAATCGTCCGCGCCGGCCAAGGCGTCGAGCAGCAGCTCGCGCCCCGCAGCCAAATCATCCAAGACCGCCGGAGCAAAGAGTAAAGCCGCAACAAGCGGTTCGAAGGCCGCTACGAGCAGCGGCGCCAAGGCCTCGAAATCCGCAAAGACTTCGAGCGGCGAAACCTCGATCGCGAAAAAGGTCGTCCGCCGGGTGAAGTCCACTGCGGAGGGAGCAGTGGCGCTTGCAGCGTCGGTGCTCGGCAAGGACGAGAAGAAGACCAAGACGAAGCGCGGTTGAGTTCGCCTCCGGCCGCTAATCCCGGGGCGGGATATTGAGCCCCCTCAGCGTCGCCGGCCGCGCCAGGCCGCGCTCCAGCCAAGCCAGCACATTCGGGAAGTCCTTGATGCCGACAAGCTCGCCGGCGTCGTAAAACCCGATCAAATTGCGAACCCAGCCGATATGGGCAATGTCGGCGATGGTGTATTCCTCGTCCATCAGCCATTCCCTGCCGGTCAGCCGCGTCTCCAGCACGCCAAGCAATCGCTTCGATTCGTCGACGTAGCGGTTGAGCGGCCGCTTGTCGGCGATCTCCTTGCCTGCGAATTTGTAGAAAAACCCGACCTGACCGAACATCGGGCCGATCGCGGCCATCTGGAAGAACACCCACTGGATGGTTTCATATCTGAGGATCGGATCGGAAGGCAGCAGCTTGCCGGTCTTCTCGGCGAGGTAAAGCAGGATCGCGCCGGACTCGAACAAGGCCAGCGGCTTCCCGCCGGGTCCATTCGGGTCGATAATGGCCGGGATCTTGCCGTTAGGGTTGAGCGACAGGAATTCCGGCGTCCAGCTCTCGTTCTTCGAGATGTTGACGGCGTGAGCCTCATAGGGAAGGCCCAACTCCTCCAGCGCGATCGAAACCTTCACACCATTGGGCGTCGGAAAAGAATAAAGCTGCAGCCTGTCAGGGTGTTTCGCCGGCCAGCGGGCAGCGATCGGAAACGCGGAAAGATCGGTCATTGCGGGATTCCTCGGGCAGGTTTTGGCTTGAGATGATCAAGGGGGTCCGCTGCAGTTAGGCACGGAGAACACTCGCGGCAAGGGTAGAAAGCCGCCGTAGCTGAGCAACGGCTTGCTAGAGCAAGCTCCTCACACCGCCCTGAACGCCACTACCGCATTGGTGCCGCCGAATGCGAAACCGTTGCTGATCGCCGCGCGCACTGGCCGCACCTTGGCGACATTCGGCGTCACGTCGAGGTCGCAATCGGCGTCGCGTTCGCGGAAATTGGCGGTGGGCGGAACGATGCCGTCGCGGATTGCCATAACGCAGGCGATCATCTCCAGCGCGCCGGATGCGCCCATGCAATGGGCGTGCATCGACTTGGTCGAGGACACCGAAAGGCGGTCGGCATGCGAGCCGAAGACGCGCCTTATGGCCGCCGTCTCGATCTGGTCATTGGCCTTGGTGCCGGTTCCATGGGCATTGATGTAGTCGATCTCCTCCGGAGCCAGGCCGGCATCGGCAAGGCAGGCGCGCATTGCAAAGACGGGTCCTTCCACCGTCGGCGCGACGATGTCGGTGGCGTCTCCCGACATGCCGACGCCCGAAAGCTCGGCCAGGATGGGCGCGCCCCTCGCGACCGCGTGCTCGTAGGTTTCGAGGACGGCCATGCCGGCGCCCTCGCCGATCACAAGACCATCGCGGTCGGCCGAAAACGGCCGGCAAGTCTCGCGCGCCAGAGCCCGTAGCGCCTCCCAGCCTTTCAGCACGCCATAGACCAGCGGCGCGTCCGTACCACCGGCGATCATGACATCGGCCCGACCGAGGCGAAGCTGGTCGACCGCGGATGCGAATGCGTGGTTGGAGGAGGCGCAAGCCGAAGTGACGCCGAAAACCGGGCCGCGCAGGCCGTACACCATGCTGACCTGTCCGGCCGGCGCTCCGGGCATTATCTTGGGCACGGTGAATATCTCCGCCCGCGACCTGCCCTCAAGCAACACGGCGCGGTAGTTCACCTCGGCCGTGCCGGCGCCGTATATGCCGGTGCCGACGATAGCGCCGATGCGCGAACCATCGGCTTCGGCGACATCGAGCCGCGCATTCCCGATCGCCTCGCCTGCCGCCAGCGCCGCAAGCAGGCTGAACCGGTCCATTGTAACGGTCCGTTTGCGATCGAGCACGTTTTCGGGAAGGCTCTTGATCTCGGCGCCGATGCGCACTTTCAGCTCGTAGAGCGGAGCGTTGGTGATCTCGCCTATGCCCGACCGGCCGGCCCGCATGGAGGCCCAGATCTCCGGCGCGCTGACGCCGAGCGAACACAGCCCGCCAATGCCGGTGATGACAATGCGCTTTCGCGTCATGTCAGGCTTGTTTTGCGATCAGGCCGCGCACGGCCTCGACCATGTCGCCGACATTCTTCAGCGTGCTCCATGCCTCGACGGTGTTCATCTCGATTTCGATCCCGTAGGCCTCCTCGAGATCGAAGATGATCTCCGTCAGTTCGAGCGAATGGATGCCGAGTTCGGTCAACTCGGTCTTGAGCGTGATTTCTCCGCCATCCGGCTCGGCGTGAGCCTTGATCTTGTCGATGATGTCCTGAGCGAGCTGGTCAGCCATTGCGCCTTTCCAAGATTTCTGCGTTTCCCCTATCGGCGCCGGATCGTTCTTTTATCCTAGCAGTCCGGCTTCCGGCATTTTGACGCCGCTGCGGCGAAAAGATGGCAAGTAACCTGCTACTCTATAGAAACCGAACGCCAGCGAAGCAACAAGCGATATCTCGACAACGCCGCGCGATCATACCAAGCTGCGATCCATGACGTTGACTATCCCCGCCGAAACCAGACGCCTGAGCGACATTTCTCCACAGCGGGTGGCTGCGGAGGCCCGGCTTTCCGTGAGCCGGCTTAACGGCAAAACCCGACTGTCGCGACTCTACCAGGAAGGCGCCGCCAAGGTCCGCATGCCGTTCACGCAGGGCGATCATCTGGAGGCAATCCTCATCAACACGGCCGGCGGATTGACCGGCGGCGACCGCATCGCCTGGGAGGTCGATGTCGGCGCGGACGCGTCGTGCGCAGTCACCACTCAGGCGTCCGAAAAGGTCTACCGCGCCCTTTCCGGTAGGGCCGAGCTTTCGGCGAAGATTTCCGTCGCTGCCGGCGGGCGCATCGCCTGGCTGCCGCAGGAAACGATCCTGTTCGACCGCTCAGCGTTCTCGCGCCAGCTCTACGTGAATCTGGCGGAAGGTGCAGAAGCGCTTGTCGTCGAGGCGACGGTTTTCGGCCGGCTCGCCATGGGCGAACGCGTCATGCAGGGTGATTTCCGCGACCGCTGGCGCATCACCAGAGATGGGCGGCTAGTCCATGCCGAGAATTTTGCGATCGGCCCGCAGGTCGAGGCAGTCTTGCAGCGAGGCTCTGTCGGCAATGGCGCCGCGGCCTTCGCGACCGTGCTCCTCGTGTCGCCCGACGCGTCGGGCCTGCTCGAAGCCGTGCGCGGCTTGGTTGGCGAGAAGGGAGGCGCCAGCGCCTGGACGGTCGGAAAATCTGGCAAGCTTCTTGCGAGGCTTTACGATCGGGACGGCTACTCGCTCCGCAAGCGGCTGATGCCGCTTGTGGAACTGCTCAACGGGCGGGCAGGGTTGCCCAAAACTTGGTCACTTTAGGAATTGGTCACGCATGAATCTGACGCCCCGTGAAAAGGACAAGCTGCTCGTCGCCATGGCCGCAATCGTGGCGCGCAAGCGGCTCGAGCGCGGCGTCAAGCTCAACCATCCGGAAGCGATCGCGCTCATTACCGATTTCGTGGTCGAGGGCGCGCGCGACGGACGCAGCGTCGCCGAACTCATGGAAGCCGGCGCGCATGTCGTCACGCGGGCGGATGTGATGGAAGGCATCGCCGAGATGATCCATGACGTGCAGGTCGAGGCAACGTTCCCGGACGGAACCAAGCTGGTCACCGTGCACGAACCGATCAGATGAGGAACTGACCGTGCTTGAACTTCGCCCAAACTGCGAATGCTGCGACAAGGATCTCGCGCCCGATGCGCCGGACGCGATGATCTGCACTTTCGAATGCACCTTCTGCGCCGCCTGTGTGGAAACCGTGCTTGGCGGCGTCTGCCCCAATTGCGGCGGCGACTTTTCGCGCCGGCCGGTACGTCCGGCAGCAATGTTAAGAAAATATCCGGCCTCGACCAGGCGCGTGCTGAAGGCCGAAGGCTGCGGCCCGGCCCGCAAGGTGGCGTAAGCCTCGATCAATACAGGGAGACGGTGGACATGATGATGAAACGGATCGCGATCGTGCTGGCAGTGCTGGGAGCTGGCGTCGCACCAGCCTTTGCCCATCTCGATCCGGCCGGCCACGGCTCCCTGATGGCCGGCCTGTCGCACCCGCTGTTCGGCTCCGACCACGTGCTTGCAATGGTCGCAGTCGGACTATGGGCGGCGCTGCTCGGCGGCCGGGCGCTATGGCTGGCGCCGCTGGCCTTCGTCGGCGCCATGGCCATCGGCTTCGCCGTCGCGCTCATGGGTGCACCGCTGCCTTTCGTGGAGCCGGTCATCCTCACTTCGGTAGTGGTCATCGGCCTGCTCGCCGCAACGGCGCTGAGCATGCCTGCGGGAATTGCGATGGCTGTGATCGGCTTCTTCGCCCTTTTCCACGGCCACGCGCATGGAGGCGAACTGGGCTCGGCCGGCGCAGTTGCCTTCGGCGTTGGCTTTGCGCTGTCGACGGCGCTGCTGCACATGACGGGCATCGGCCTTGCGCGCCTGTTCGGTGGGAGCGCCGGGCACTTGGCCGCGCGCGTCGTGGGTGGCGCGACCGCTCTCGGCGGTCTGTGGCTCGCCATGGCGGGTTGAACGCATGATCCCTGGCGAAATCATCACCGGCGAAGGCACGGTCGAACTCAACAGCGGGCTGCCGGCGGTCACGTTGAAAGTCGCAAATACGGGCGATCGCCCGATCCAGGTCGGCAGCCACTACCATTTCTTCGAGACCAACGAGTCGCTCAGTTTCGAGCGGGAGCAGGCGCGCGGAATGCGGCTCGACATAGCTGCCGGAACCGCGGTGCGCTTCGAGCCGGGCCAGGAGCGAGACGTGACACTGGTGCCGCTCGGCGGCAAACGCGAGGTCTGCGGTTTCCAGCAGAAGATCATGGGAAAGCTGTAGGGTGGCTGTCCTCGCCTGCCATTACGAAGGGAGCCGGCAAACGCGGCGTTTACCCTGCCGGCTTGGCGGCGGCGTAGATGACGACGCCGTTCTTGTCGTCGAATTCGACGGCAAGCACGTCGCGAAGCAGGATCTGACGCGAATCGATGGCGTGATAGAGCATGGCGTTGCCCTCGAGCTCCTGCCGGAGCTCCGCAATTTCTTCCTCATGCTCCTTGATCTTGGCTTCGATTTCCGGTGGCGGGCCGCCCTCGGTGGCCGCGGCATCGGAAAGGAACACGATATCGACCTTATCGAGCTTGGAGGTCTTACGGACGGTGGCGATGCTCTCGCCGGTCTTCTCTATCGCGGCGATGACCTTGTCGGAATCGGCGGTCGCCTGCGATTCTTCCTCCTGGACCTCCGTGCCGATGATGGTGTCGATCGCTTCGGGGCTTTCCAATCCTTGCGCCATCAGAGCCGTCTGCGGCAAGGACGCAGCCAGGAAGGCTGCCGCCGCAAAAGCATGCAGCCACTTGCTGTCGGGCATCGAGATCGTCGTCATCATCTGTTCCATGCAGCCGGTGTAACGCCTGCTTGCCGGCAGGTCAAAGGGACACAACGGCGCTCGCTTGACCGAAGTTCCCGCGACGCGGCTGTTTATCGGACGCACCTTGCCGACGCCAAGCTCTCGTTAGAAGCCGCCGCCGGCAAGATGATCCACAAATCCACCCGATATCCGTGGTCGTCAGCCGGCCTTCTTGGTGACCAGCGTGAGCGCGCCTTCGGGTCCCATGCTGGCTGCGATGACGTTTGCGGATGTGAGGCCCTTTGCCTCCAGGGCCGACTTGATCTCCGGATTGGCGTCGATTGTCGTGCGCAGTTGCTGAAGGCTTGCTTCACCGCCCTGTGCGACCACTTCGTTGACCTGCGTTTGCGTGGCCTCGGGCAGTTCCGTCATGTCGACGATGTTGACGCTGCGGATCTGCGTCTGGGCAGCGCCGGGAGCTTCGGGCGCGGTCGCCGGAGCCTCGGCCGGAGGTTGAGTGGCCTGAGTTTGCGCGTTGGCCGCCATGGCGAAGGCGAGCGTGACGCCCGCCGCCAGAATCGTAATCATACGCATGGATTTTCCCTTCCATCGATTGGCAAACGACTAATTGGGGGCATCGTCCCTACCCCACACGCCGAATGGGGTCAGAAGCTGCCGCCCATTGGGTTGTTCCGTGGTCATACCGTGTCGGAAATGTGGAGCGCGGTTGAGCCGCGAGCGCCACGGCCGCAGCTCTTAGAGAGGAATTTCTGATGGCCCAGATCTCCCGCGGCGACTATGCGCGCATGTTCGGTCCAACGACAGGAGACAAGGTCCGGCTCGCCGACACCGAACTCTTCATCGAGGTAGAGAAGGACTTCACTGTGTATGGCGAGGAGGTGAAGTTCGGCGGCGGCAAGGTTATCCGCGACGGCATGGGCCAGAGCCAGGTTTCCCGGGCGCAAGGGGCCGTGGATACGGTCATCACCAACGCTCTCGTTGTAGATGCCGGAGGCATCTACAAGGCCGATATCGGCATCAAGGACGGGCGCATCGCGGCCATCGGCAAGGCCGGCAATCCGGATACGCAGGCCGGCGTGACCATCATCATCGGGCCTGGCACCGAAATCATCGGCGGCGAGGGCCGCATCCTGACCGCCGGCGGCTTCGACGCGCATATTCATTTCATCTGCCCGCAGCAGATCGAGGAGGCGCTGATGTCGGGCATCACGACGATGCTCGGCGGCGGCACCGGGCCGGCGCATGGCACGCTGGCTACCACCTGCACACCCGGCCCGTGGCACATCGCCCGGATGATCCAGTCCTTCGATGCGTTCCCGATGAATATCGGGTTGTCCGGGAAGGGCAATGCGTCGCTTCCGGCGGCGCTCGAAGAAATGGTGCTCGGCGGCGCCTGCTCGCTCAAGCTGCATGAGGATTGGGGAACCACGCCGGCCGCGATCGACTGCTGCCTTTCCGTCGCTGACGCTTACGACGTGCAGGTGATGATCCATACAGACACGCTGAACGAGTCGGGCTTCGTCGAAAACACCGTCGCCGCCCTAAAGGGCCGCACCATCCACGCCTTCCACACCGAGGGGGCCGGCGGCGGCCATGCGCCCGACATCATCAAGGTTTGCGGATTACAGAACGTCATTCCTTCGTCCACGAACCCGACGCGGCCCTATACCCAAAACACCATCGCGGAACATCTCGACATGCTGATGGTCTGCCATCATCTGTCGCCTTCCATTCCCGAAGACATCGCCTTCGCCGAGAGCCGCATTCGCAAGGAGACGATCGCGGCGGAAGATATCCTGCACGACATCGGCGCGTTCTCGATCATCTCGTCGGATAGCCAGGCGATGGGCCGAGTCGGCGAGGTGGCAATCCGCACCTGGCAGACGGCCGACAAGATGAAGCGGCAGCGCGGCCCCCTGCCGGAGGAGACTGGTGACAACGACAATTTCCGCGTCCGCCGCTACATCGCCAAATACACGATCAATCCAGCCATCGCGCATGGCCTGTCCAAGGAGATCGGCTCCGTCGAAGTCGGCAAACGCGCCGATCTCGTGCTGTGGAACCCGGCCTTCTTCGGCGTCAAGCCGGACATGGTTATCATCGGCGGCACGATTGCTGCGGCCCCGATGGGCGATCCCAACGCTTCGATACCGACGCCGCAGCCGGTGCACTACCGGCCGATGTTCGGCGCCTACGGCAAGGCGATGACCAACTCGTCCGTCACCTTCGTGTCGAAGGCGGCGCTGGATGCGGGCCTGCACGGCAGGCTCGGCGTCGACAAAGAGATGGTGGCAGTCGAGAACACCCGTGGCGGCATCGGCAAGCGCTCAATGGTGCTGAACGACGCGACCCCTCACATCGAGGTCGATCCGGAAACTTACGAGGTCCGCGCCGACGGCGAGCTTCTCACCTGCCCGCCGGCAACCGTGCTGCCGATGGCGCAGCGGTACTTTCTGTTTTAAGAGTGGTCACATCGCAAAGCCGCAATCGATGACCCGCGCTCTGAGTGCGCGTTCCAGGCTTGGACACAAGCTCCGTCGAACGACCGCAGGCCGAGAAAATACTTGAGGAGAAGCTGAAGCATGTACCAGGCCGTAGGCTCCCGCGGGTCGCGCGTCTCCCGTGTTCTCTGGATGCTGGAAGAGCTCGAAGCGCCTTATGAGTTCGTCCACATCGAGCGACGGTCACCGGAAGCCTATGCGCTCAATCCTTCCGGCAAGGTGCCGATCCTCATCGACGGCGACCTGAAGCTGACGGACTCGGCCGCGATCTGCATCTATCTTGCCGACAAGCACGCCGAAAAAGGCATGGGTGCAAGCCCCGGCCTTTTTGGCCGTGCCGAGATGGATTCATGGATGCATTTCGCGCAGTCGGAGTTCGAAGCGCCGCTGTGGAACAAATTGCGCCATCGCTTCCTGCTGCCGACCGAATTGCGGGTCGATGTCGGTCCGGCGGCAGCCTATGACTTCGCCTCCGAAGTCAAGACACTTGAGCGCCGTCTCGGCGATCGGGAGTTTGCCCTGGGCGACCGGTTCAGCGCTGTCGATGTACTTCTTGGCGACATCGGCGCATGGGCGCGCGGCGGCAGGTTCAGGATAGAGTCGGACGCTGTCAACGCCTATCTCGACCGCGTCCTTTCACGCCCGGCCCGAGCGCGCTCGCAGGCCAATGGCGGCTCCTTCTGATGCGTCGCGCCCTCGATGGCAAAGCCGCAGCAGGGCGGCCGAAAACACCATGTGAGTTTCGATGAAACTGTCCATCAACGCCGATTTCACAACGTTCCCGCGCGCCCTGTCCGTCGCACCCGCCGAGGAGTCGGGCGAGATCGCCGGCAGGGCCGTGCTGCCGCATGACGAACGGCATCTTCGCCGCCGCGCGATCGAGCTTGCCGACGGCGGAAAGGTGCTGGTCGACCTGCCGGAGCCCGTGACGCTCGGCAACGGCGACCGGCTGGGGCTGGAGGACGGCCGCCATGTCGAGATCATCGCCGCGCCGGAAGAGCTTTACGACATACGCGCCCGCGACACGGTGCATCTGGCCGAGCTCGCCTGGCACATCGGCAACCGGCACCTCGCCGCCGCGATCGATGCGAACCGCATCCTCATCCTGCGCGACCACGTCATCAAGGCGATGCTCGAAGGCCTCGGCGCGACGGTGACCGAAGTCGTCGAGCCTTTTTCGCCCGTGCGCGGTGCCTATTCCGGCCACGGCCACGGCCATGATCATGGCCATGGCCATAGCGAGCGCGACCGATACGGGCGCCGGCCGGGCGATCCGCATTACGGTCACAACCATGCCTGACGACCGGCCCAACCCCGCCCAGCTTCGCCTCATGGCCTGGCTGTCGCCGGCTTTCCCTGTGGGCTCGTTCAGCTACAGCCATGGCCTGGAGTGGGCCGTTCACGACGGACTGGTGGACGGCCGGACAGAACTTGAAGACTGGCTTGGCGCATTGATCGACTTCGGTTCCGGTTGGAACGACGCGGTGCTGCTTGCCGAGGCACATCGGCGTGCTGCCGCAGGACTCTCTGTATCCGGGGTGGTGGAACTCGCGGAAGCGCTGGCCGGCTCGGCCGAACGGCACCGCGAGTCGACGCTGCAAGGCGCCGCGTTCGTCGTGGCCGCGCAGGCTTGGGCTCCGTCGGCGGAGGGGCTTGGCGAAACGCCGGCCTATTCCGTCGCCGTGGGTACGGTCGCCGGCGCCTGCGGCGTACCGCTCGCGGCTACGCTCGCAGCCCATCTGCATGTCTTCGCGGCAAATATTATTCAGGCGGCGATCCGCCTCGGCGTCACTGGTCAGCAGGGTGCGGTCGAAACGCTGGCAGCGCTGGAGCCCATGCTGCTCGAAATTGCCGCCCGAGCGCAATCGTCGACGCTCGACGATCTCGGATCGGCGACCTTCATGTCCGACGTGATGGCGATGAAACACGAAACACAATATTCGAGGTTGTTCAGGTCATGAGTAAAAATGGACCCCTTCGCGTCGGCATTGGCGGGCCGGTCGGCTCGGGCAAGACGACGCTGACTGAAAAACTCTGCAAGGTGATGCGCGACGAGTTTTCGATCGCCGTCGTCACCAATGACATCTACACGCGTGAAGACGCCATGATGCTGGCCAGGCTTCAGGCGCTGCCGGAAGAGCGCATCGTCGGCGTCGAGACCGGTGGATGCCCGCATACGGCAATCCGCGAGGACGCATCGATTAACCTCGCGGCAATCACCGAACTGAACCGGAAATTCCCCGATCTCGATGTGATCTTCATCGAATCCGGCGGCGACAATCTCGCGGCGACCTTTTCGCCGGACTTGGCCGACCTGACGCTCTACGTGATCTCGGTCTGCCAAGGCGGCGACATCCCGCGCAAGGGCGGCCCCGCCATCACGCGCTCCGACTTTCTCGTCATCAACAAGAGCGATCTCGCGCCCTATGTGAATGTCGACCTCGATGCAATGGAAGAGGACGCCCGCCGCATGCGCGGTAGACGGCCGTTCGGCTTCACCGACCTCTCGCGTGGCAAGGGAGTTTCGGAGGTTATCGATTTCATCGTCGAGAATGGCGGGTTGCGTCTAGGCCACGAGCGCAAAACCGCCTGACCTCATGGCGAATGCGGTTGCCGCTGGCGCCCCTGGGCGGCATCATTTGCGGGAATGAGGATTAAGCCATGACCATCGCCCGCCTGCAGCACGAGCCGCGCACCAATCTGCCCTTCTACGAAGAGCGCGTCGATCTCGCCTGCGCCTTCCGCTGGACGGCGAGGCTGAACATGCACGAGGCGGTAGCCAATCATTTCTCGCTGGCCGTCAATGAAGACGGCTCGCGATTCCTGATGAACCCGAACCAGGTGCATTTTTCGCGGATCAAGGCGAGCGATCTGCTTCTGATCGACGCCAACGACCCGGAGACGATGAGCGGACCGAATGCGCCCGATCCGACCGCCTGGGGCCTGCACGGCGCGGTCCACCGCAATTGCCGTCATGCGCGCTGCGTCATGCATGTCCATTCCATCCACGCCACGGTGCTGGCCTCGCTCGCCGATTCGCGCCTGCCCCCCGTCGAGCAGAATTCGGCGATGTTCTTCAACCGCCATGTCGTCGACGGCCATTATGGCGGACTCGCCTTCGAGGAAGAGGGCGAACGCTGCTCGAAACTCCTGGCCGATCCGAAAATCAAGGTGATGGTCATGGGCAATCACGGCGTGATGGTCATCGGCGACACCGTGGCCGACGCCTTCAACCGGCTCTATTATTTCGAGCGCGCCTGCGAGACCTACATCAAGGCGCTGTGGACCGGCCAACCGCTGCGCGTGCTGTCGGACGAGATCGCCGAAAAGACCGCAAGCGAGATGGATGATTATCCCGGCCAGGCGGAACGGCATCTGTCGGAGCTGAAGGCTATCCTGGACGAGCAGGAACCCGTTTACCGCAATTGACCACCATTCCCGCCCGGCGAACAGGCCGGCAACTCGTCAGTCGAGCTCGAGGTATTCCCGCAGCGCCTCGAGGCTGCCCATGCGGACGGCGCCTTCGGGTCCGGTCATCGTCTGCTGCGGCCAGAACAGCGTCCTCATACCGGCGGCAACGCCCGCCGTTGCGCCCGTCGGGCTGTCTTCGATGACGCAGCTTTCAGCCGGCTCGACGCCCGTCAGATAGGCGGCGCGCAGGAACGGCTCCGGGTCCGGCTTGCCGGCGCGCACGTCGTTGCGGGTCACGGTCTTGATGCCCGGCGCATCGATTCCGATCGCGCGCAGGTTGATCTCGACGATCAGCCGGTCGGAATTCGACACTATGGCCTGGGCCACGCCGAGCGCTTTCAGGTCGCGGAATATCTCGATCGCGCCGGGACGCGGCTTCAGTTGGGCCGCGTGCTCCATGTAGTAGACATACTTGCGCAGAATCCAGTCGTCGAACGGCAGGTCGAGCCCGAACTCCTCCCGCATCATGTCGTAGACTGGCCGCGCCGCGATACCGACCACACGGTCATGCAGATCGGCCGGCGGCGTGATGCCGAGGCTCGTCAGCACCGCGATCAGCGCCTGCTCGTGCAGTGGCTCGCTGTCGATCAGCGTGCCGTCCATATCCCAGTAGACCGCCTTCGGCTTCATGCATTTCGTCTTTTCGGCGATTTTTAGAAGGTTTGGCGAGGTAGATAAACCGGGAATGGCCGAAGCCTAGACAAGTCCGACCTTTTGCGCCTCCTCGCGCAGGTTCTGCCGCGGCCGCGGGCCGACCTGCTGGATGACCAGGCCCGCCGCGAGGGAACCTAAGTCGCCGCATTCCTTAAGGCTGCGGCCGTTGGTGTAGCCATGCAGGAAGCCCGCCGCGTAGAGATCGCCGGCGCCGGTGGTGTCGACCAGCTGGTCGATGCCGATCGCGTCGATCAGGACGGTCTCGTCGCCGCGCACGATGATCGAGCCCTCTTCCGAACGGGTCACTGCGGCGATCTTGCAGTCCTTGCGGATCGCGGCAAGTGCGGCCTCGAAGGACGCGGTCTGGTAGAGCGATTTGATTTCGTGGCTGTTGGCGAAGACGATGTCGACCGTGCCCGAGCGCATCAGGTCCAGAAATTCGCCGCGGTAGCGGTCGACGCAGAACGGATCCGACAACGTCATCGACACTTCGCGGCCGGCCGCATGAGCATGCGAAGCCGTAAGCCGGATCGCTTCCTTGGCGCGGGGCGGATCCCAAAGATAGCCCTCGAAGTAAGTGACCTTGGCGCCCGTCGCCTTGTCGGCCTCGACATCCTCCGGCCCCAGTTCGACGCAGGCGCCCAGATAGGTGTTCATCGAGCGCTCGCCGTCGGGCGTGACGAAAATCATGGACCGCGCCGTCGGCGGTTCCCCATCGAGCGGCTTGGTGTCGAAGGCCACGCCCTGGGCGCGGATGTCGTGATAGTAGATGTCGCCGAGCGGGTCCCTGGAGACCTTGCCGAAGAAGGCGGCACGTCCGCCGAAGCTCGCCACGCCGGCAGCGGTGTTGCCGGCGCTGCCGCCCGACGCCTCGATGGCGGGCCCCATGCGGCCGTAGAGCAGGCCGGCGCGCTCCATGTCGATCAGGTTCATGGCGCCTTTTATGATGCCGTTCTCGGTCAGGAATGCTTCGTCGCACTGGGCGATAATGTCGACAATGGCGTTGCCGATGCAAAGAACGTCATACTGGCTCATCAAGGTCTCCGCGATTGGCCGGCGCTCCCGGCATCTGGCACGCTGGCCGCGGGCGGGTCTAGCGCATGACCCTTTAAAGTGGAACCTCTTTCGACGGCGGGCTGCGTGAATTCTTGCGGGCGGCGGGCCCTGCGCCTATTTCAGCTCGAATGGAGAGGCCCGGAACATGATCATTGACGCCGCCCGCGCTGCTTTCAGCCGGCTATTCAGCGCCGAATTCCGATCGGTTTTCTTCAAGACCCTCGGCCTGACGCTTCTCGTCCTTGTCGCGCTGTGGTTCGGGCTGAAGGAACTCTTCGACTGGCTGGCCCTGCCGTGGATCGACATGCTGCTGCCCGGCTTTCCGGACTGGGCGGGCTGGCTCGGACTGATTGCAGCCATTCTGGCCGGCATAGGGCTGGCGCTGGGGCTCGCGCTGCTGGTCGCACCTGTGACGGCTGTCATCGCCGGCCTGTTCCTCGACGATGTCGCGGCCGTCGTCGAGCAAAGCGACTACCCGGCCGACCCTCCCGGCCGCGCAATGCCGGTCATTCCGGCGATCATCATGTCGCTGAAATTCTTCAGCATAGTCGTTCTCGGCAATCTTGTCGCGCTGCTCCTGCTGCTTGTCCCCGGCGTCAACATCGGCGCGTTCTTCGTCGTCAACGGCTATCTGCTCGGGCGCGAATTCTTCGAATTCGCCGCCATGCGCTTTCGCCCGGAAGCCGAAGCCAAGGCGCTGCGCCGCCGCCACGCTGGAACGGTGTTCCTGGCCGGGCTGGTCATAGCGGCATTCCTGGCCGTGCCGCTGCTCAACCTTTTGACGCCGCTCTTCGCGGCGGCGATGATGGTGCATCTCCACAAGATGGTGTCGGCCGGCGATCCGGAGTTTCCCAAACCCGCCTCCGCTTCTGTCCGGCGCGCCACCTGAAATTCAGCGGAGCAGGAAGCCGCGCCCCAAAACATCGTCGTCCTCGACGCTGAATTCCGCCTTTCCGGAGTAGAACGCCCGGCCGCCGACCCGGGCGACGATCGCGTCGAGCGGGCCTGCCTTGGTCGTGCGAACGACCGCCCCGGTAAATTGCGAACCGACGATGCTTTCGAAAATCCGCGTCTCGCCGATGGCGATTTCCCCCTTGGCATGCATGGCAGCAAGGCGGGCGGTCACGCCCGAGCCGGTCGGCGAACGATCAACCTCGGCCTCGGCAAAGACGCAGACATTTTTGGTCGCGCGGCCGCCTGAGCCGTCTCCGCCATCTGTCAGGATCGTCCCGTAGAGGAAGGCAAGGTCGTCGTGATCGGGGTGCGACAGCGGGAATTCGGCCTTCAGCTTCTCCGTCAGTGCAGTCGCCGCATCGACGAAATCGCGGATGCGGTTGCGGCCGAATTCCAGGCCGAACTGCCGGCAATCTGCGAGCGCATAGAACGCGCCGCCATAGGCGATGTCGAACACGATCTCCCCAAAGCCTTGCAGATTCGCGGACCGGTCTTGTGCGACCAGAAATGCCGGCACGCTTTCGAACGACACGGCGCCCGCCCTGCCGTCCTTCACCTCTACCGATGCCACGACCATGCCGCACGGACACTCGACATTGACTGTGGTGACCGGCTCGCGGGCAGCGACAAGGCCCTGGTCGACGGCGTAGCGGCCGAGCGCGATGATGGCGTGGCCGCACATGGTGGAATAGCCCTCATTGTGCATGAACAGAACAGCCAGATCGGCGCCCGGCAGGTCCGGCTCGACCAGCAGCGCGCCGTACATGTCGTAGTGGCCGCGAGGCTCGAAGATCAGGATTTTCCGCAGATGGTCGAGATTGTCGCGCACGTAGGCACGCTTTTCGAGAATCGTGCCGCTCGGGATCGGCGGATAGCCGCCGGTGACGATCCTCAGCGGTTCGCCCCCGGTATGCATGTCGACGACGGTCAGTTTTTTCATGCCGCATGCATGAAGCGGCAACGCCGATTGTCAAGCGAAAGCGGCGCGGCAGCTCTTTCGAGCGCCTGCGCCGCCTCGTCCAGCCGCGAGAATGATCCGCAACTCGGCGGCCGAACCCGATGTCGCCGCCCTCGCCCTGGCGTCATGCAAAACGCGGACGAAGCGATTTCGTTCACGAATCCCGTCAGTTTTTGTCACGCTTGGAAAACAGCGCCTGGAGGTCGCCGAACGCGACGCCCTGCTTCGAAAATTCGAAGCTTCCGGCGTCGAGCATTTCCCGCGCCGCCTTCTCCAGCGCGCCGAAGGCGACTGTCGTCAGTTTCGAGCCGAGCGATATGCGCCGGGCGCCGACTTCAGCCAGCATCTTCACGGTGAAATTCGGTGTGGCCAGCACATTGACCGGCTTGCCGACGGCCGAGCAGACGGTCCGAATGGTTTCGATGTCGCCGATGCCGGGGGCGTAGAGCACGTCGGCGCCGGCTTTCTCGAATGCCTGCAGCCGCCTGATCGTGTCGTCTATGTCCGGGCGGTTCCGGAGGAAATTCTCGGCGCGCGCGGTGAACACGAAATCGCGCTTGAGCGATCGAGCCGCTTCGACCGCTGCCGTGACCCGCTCGACCGCCTGCGAAAACTCGTAGAGCTTGCCGGGATCGCCAGAATAATCCTCGATCGAACATCCAGCCAATCCCGCCGCTTCGGCCGCGAAGATCGTTTCGGCAGCGCTTTCCGGGCTGTCGCCCTTGCCGTTTTCCAGATCGGCCGATACCGGCAGATCGGTCGCCGCCACCAGTTCCCGGCAATGGTCGATCATCGCCTCGAAACCGACTCCGCCGTCCGGCAGGCCGCGCGAGAAGGCATAGCCCGCGCTCGTGGTCGCCAACGCCTTGAACCCCAGCGATGCCAGGAATTTCGCCGTACCGATGTCCCAAGGGTTGGGAATGACGAACGCACTGTTGTGCAGCTGTCTGAATGTGGCGCCCTTGTCCATGGTCGTACCTCCGATTGGCCGAGTCAGGCGGGACGGTAGTGCCGACGCAGCCACCGCGCAAAGCCGGAATCGGCGGGAGCCGGATCACTCCTGACATCTGCCGCCGACTGATGGCCGGGCGTCAGGCCGTCCCCGTAGAACCGAAGCCGCCGGCGCCGCGCGTTGTTGCGCCGGCAAGGCCGCGCTCCTCCGTCTCGAGCCGGGTCACGGGGGCGAAGACGATCTGGGCAATGCGCATGCCGCGAGTGACCGCAAAGGCCTCGTCGCCGTGATTGATCAGCAGCACCATGATCTCGCCGCGATAGTCGCTGTCGATTGTGCCGGGCGTATTGAGGCAGGTGATGCCATGCTTGAAAGCAAGGCCGGAGCGCGGACGTACCTGCCCCTCGAAACCGTCGGGAATTTCAAAGACGAGCCCGGTCGGCGCCAGCGCGCGCCTGCCGGGCAGGATAAGCAGTGGCCGGTCTTCCGGCACCGCCGCTCGCAAATCCATTCCGGCCGCACCGGCGGTCTCATAGGCCGGCAGCGGCAGATCTTCGCCGTGCGGCAGGCGGACGATGGCTAGCTTTGGTCGTTTTCGGTCCGGGCTTTTCATAATGCGGTTCTATCGTGCCGCGACGCCGCCACGTCAACCGGCCCGACGATCCGATCGGCGAATTTCCACCGCGCCACCTTCGTCTCCTTCATCGTCTTCCGTGGCAAGGCCGAACATCCCGCGGAGGCGGAGAAGGCGGCGACCCAAGCCCAAACATTTTTTCTGCTCGGCACTCATTCTCCTGACAGTCTTTGTCAGCAGGAGCGTGTAGCTTCCGTTCACGAGGACGAGGCGATGATGGCAGATTCGGCAGAGGCCGCTCCGGCGCTGAAGGAGATTTTCAACCGCGAGAGGCTCCGCCACATCGCAAAGGAAACCTCGGCCGTCTGGCCGCGCTTCGACGGCGAGCGCTTCTTGAAGCTGGCGACGGCCGGGCTCGATGAGTTGGGCATCATGCAGCGGATGCGCCAGACGGCCGTCAGCCTGCACGAGACACTGCCGCATGATTTTCCGGAAGCGCTGCCGATCCTGAAAGAACTCGCTCCGCGCATCGGCCACAGTTTTGCGGCGATAACCCTCTCGGAGTTCGTCGCTCTCTACGGACAAAAACATTTCGATCAGTCGCTCGGCGCGTTGAACTTCTTCACGCGCTTCGGTTCGTCGGAATTCGCTATCCGGCATTTTCTCGTCGCCGATTTTGACCGCACGATCACGGCAATGCGGGATTGGGCGGAGGACGAGAACGAACACGTCCGCCGGCTTGCCAGCGAGGGTTCGCGGCCTCGCCTTCCCTGGTCGTTTCAGTTGAAGAACCTCGTCGCTGACCCTTCTCCCACCGGCCCCATCCTCGAACGGCTGAAGGCCGATCTGAGCCTCTATGTGCGCAAGTCCGTCGCCAACCACCTGAACGATATCGGCAAGGACCATCCGGAACTCCTCGTCGAGCGCGTATCCGCATGGGATCTCGCAGACAGGCACACGGCCTGGATCGTGAAGCGCGCGCTGCGCACGCTGATCAAGAGAGGCGACAGCCGCGCGCTCGCGCTGATCGGCACGACGGGAAAGGCCGAGATCAGGGTCGAGGTCTTTGCCGTGGAGCCGGCAAGGATAAAACTCGGCGAGCGGATCACGGCCCGCGCAAAACTGCGATCGACGTCGAACACCGCGCAGCGGCTCGTCATCGACTATGCCGTCCACTACCACAAGAAGAACGGCATCTCGCGAAAAGTGTTCAAGCTCAAGGAGACGGAGCTTCCGCCGGGCCGGGAGTGCGAACTCGCGATCAGCCAGACTGTCAAGGATTTCACCACACGCAAGCACAATGCCGGCTTCCACCGCGTCGAGTTGGTGGTCAACGGTGATGTCGTGGCGGAGACTGGCTTCGATCTGGCGATCTAGCAAGCGACGTCAATGGCGACAGCGGCGTTCCTCGACATGGATGATGCGGATGGCTATATAGCCGGCCATCCACCGGAATCCTGACATGGCTGAAGACATCAAGCAGGCGGTAGCGCGCCGCCGCACCTTCGCGATCATCGCGCACCCCGACGCAGGCAAGACGACGCTGACCGAAAAGCTGCTGCTGTTCGGCGGCGCCATCCAGCTTGCCGGCGAGGTGAAGGCAAAGAAGGACCGCATCCAGACGCGCTCCGACTGGATGAAGATCGAGCGGGAACGCGGCATCTCGGTGGTCACTTCGGTGATGACCTTCGAGTACGACGACACGGTCTTCAACCTCCTCGACACGCCCGGCCACGAGGATTTCGCCGACGACACCTACCGCACGCTTTCGGCGGTCGACAGCGCCGTCATGGTGATCGACGCCGCCAAAGGCATCGAGCCGCGCACGCTGAAGCTGTTCGAGGTCTGCCGGCTGCGCGATATCCCGATCGTCACCTTCGTCAACAAGATGGACCGCGAAAGCCGTGACCCGTTCGAAATCCTCGACGAGATCGAGCAAAAGCTGGCGCTCGACACCGCCCCCATCACCTGGCCGATCGGCCGCGGCAAGACGTTTTCGGGTACCTACCACCTGGCGCAGAACGCCGTGCGCCGCGGTGACGCGGAGAAGGAGCGCACGCCGGTCAACGGTCCGGATTCCAACCGGGTTGCCGGCCTGCTGCCGGACAATGAACGCGAGGCCTTTATCGAGGAGCTGGAGCTTGCCCGCGGGGCATGCCGACCGTTCGACAATGACGCTTTCCGCGAAGGCAATCTGACGCCGGTCTATTTCGGCTCTGCGCTGCGCAATTACGGCGTACGTGACCTGATCGAGGCGCTGGCGGACTACGGCCCCGCGCCACGCGCGCAGGAAGCCGACACCCGCAAGGTCGAGGCGACCGAAAAGGACATGTCGGCCTTTGTCTTCAAGATCCAGGCCAATATGGATCCCAACCACCGCGACCGCATCGCCTTCGTTCGCGTCTGCTCGGGCAAGCTCGAGCGCGGCATGAAGGCGAAGCTGGTGCGCACCGGCAAGCCGATGAGCCTTTCGGCGCCGCAATTCTTCTTCGCCCGCACCCGCGTCACCGCCGACGAGGCCTATGCCGGCGACGTGGTCGGCATTCCCAACCATGGAACGCTTCGCATCGGTGACACGCTGACTGAGGGCGAGGATATCCTTTTCCGCGGTGTGCCGAATTTCGCGCCGGAGATACTGCGCCGCGTTCGCCTCGGCGACGCCATGAAGGCCAAGAAACTGAAGGAGGCGCTGCACCAGATGGCCGAGGAAGGCGTAGTGCAATTGTTTTCGCCGGAGGACGGTTCACCGGCGATTGTCGGCGTTGTCGGCGCGCTGCAGCTTGACGTGCTGAAGGAGCGGCTCAAGATTGAATACCAGCTTCCGGTAGACTTCGAGATGTCTCGCTTTTCGATCTGCCGCTGGATCGCAGCTGACAGCTCGGCCGAGCTTAACCGCTTCATCGAAGCGCATCGCGGCGACATCGCCCGTGACCTCGACGACGACCCGGTCTTCCTGGCGCAGCACGCGTTTTCGCTGAACTATGAAGCGGAGCGCTGGAAGGCGATCCGCTTCACCGCCGTGAAGGACTATCAGGTTCGCGAGGCGGCGTAAGGCTCAGAAGGCCGGCAGTACAGGCACGTCGCGGCTGATGTGAATCTGGTCGACGATGCCCCATTCCCTCGCCTCCTCGGCGGTCATGAAGTGGTCGCGGTCGAGCTTGCGTTCGACCTCGTCGTAGCTCCTGCCGCAGTGTTTGGCATAGTGCTCATTCAGCCGGCGCTTGGTTTTGACGACGTCTTCGGCGTGGCGCTCGATATCCGAGGCTTGCCCCTGAAACCCACCTGAAGGCTGGTGAACCAATATGCTCGAATTGGGCAGCGCCGAGCGCAGGCCGGGTTCTCCGGCCATCAGCAAGAACGCGCCCATGGACCGAGCGGTACCCATGCACAGCGTCGCGACCGGGCTCGAGATGAACTGCATGGTGTCGTAGATCGCCAGTCCACTGGTGACGACGCCGCCCGGCGAATTGATATACATGGAGATCTGCTTCTTGGGGTTCTCCGATTCCAGGAACAGAAGCTGGGCGCAGATCAGCGACGCCATACCGTCCTCGACCGTACCGGTCACGAAGACGATGCGCTCGCGCAGGAGCCGCGAGAATATGTCGAAGGAGCGTTCGCCGCGGTTCGATTGCTCGACGACCATAGGGACGAGATTCATCATGTCGCGCATGCGCGAGTTCCTTTCGAGATAGCGATTGATCGTTGGTTAGGCGGCGGCGCGCATCAGCACATTGCCATTGGCGGCAGGGGCGCGAATACGCGGACGGGCCTCTGCCGCAACATGCACCAGCCTAAGCCAGGTACCGCCATTTGCGGTCGGCCACAGTTCGAAGGTGACGGTGCTGTCCTCCAGTCCGGCTTCGGCGCCGTCTTCGCGCAGGCCATAGCGGAGCATTTCGTGCGGCCTAGATTCGATCGTCTCGATCTCGGAAAAGCGGACGGCATCTGGCTCGCTATCCTCAGTCGAGCCGCTGGTGGGCAACCATTCCGCCAGAAGCTCGGGCACGGTCAGCGCCCGCCAGACCTTTTCAGGCGAGGCGTCGAGTTCGCATTCGAATGTCACGGCTTCATCCGGCTTCGGCGGAGGCGTCATTGGTCCATCTCCTTGAGCAGCGTCTTCAGCCTGTCGATACGCTCCGGCCAGAAGGCGCGGTGGCGCCCAAGCCAGTCGTGCAGCGGCGACAGGCCGGCGGCGCGGATGCGGTAACGAACGTTGCGGCCGCTGCGCTCTTCGCTGATCAGCCCCGCCTGGCGCAGCACGGCAAGATGCTGCGATACGGCCGGCTGCGACATGTCCAGTCCGACGCGGATTTCAGTGGCGTTGAGTTCGCCGCCGGCGAGCCGCTCCAGCACCGCGCGGCGCGTCGGATCAGCCAATGCTCGAAAAATGTCTGTCTCGCTCATGCCAACAGATAAGCATTTACTTATCGGTTAGGCAAGTCAATATTTTTGCCCACGTGGGCAACGGCCAAAACAAACGGGAGCAGGATCGCTCCTGCCCCCGTTCGCCCGCCCCACCCCTGTGGAACTTGTAATCCGCTAAAGTTTTGTCCAGGCCGCATTCTTCTTCGATGACCTGACGCAGGCCTCGACGAATGCCACGCCTTCGACGCCGTCCTGCACGGTCGGGAAAATCACGTCGCGGGGCGGCTTGCCGTTCTTCTTGCGCGCGGCGCGAATGGCCCTGGCCGCTTCCGCATAGATATTGGCGAAGCCTTCGAGATAGCCTTCCGGATGGCCGGACGGGACGCGGCTGACCCGGGCGGCAGCCGGGCTTGCCCCGGCGCCGGCGCGGGTAATCAGTTGCTTGGGCTGACCGAACGGCGTGTACCAGAGATAGTTCGGGTCGGCCTGCACCCATTCGATGCCGCCCTTGGTCCCGTAGACGCGAAGCTTCAGCCCGTTTTCATGACCCGGCGCGACCTGGCTCGCCCAGATCATGCCCTTGGCTCCGGAAGCGAAGCGCAGCATGACATGGGCGTTGTCGTCGAGCTGGCGTCCCGGCACGAAGGCGTCGAGATCGGCCGACAGACTGTCGAGTTCGAGTCCGGTGACGAAGCGCGCGAGATTGTAGGCGTGGGTGCCGATGTCGCCGGTGGCCCCGCCGGCGCCGGACTGCTTCGGATCAGAGCGCCACGCCGCCTGCTTCTGGCCGGTCGCGGCCAGATCCTCGGTCAGCCAGTCCTGCGGATATTCCGCCTGGACGACGCGGATTTCGCCGAGCAGCCCTTTCTGGACCATCTCGCGCGCTTGCCGCACCATCGGATAAGCGGTGTAGTTATGTGTCAGCACGAACACCTTGCCGGTCTTTTCCACCAGTGCCGCAAGCTTCTTCGCATCGGCCAGGGTAGATGTCAGCGGCTTGTCGCAGACCACATGGATGCCGGCTTCGAGGAAGGCCTTCGCAGCCGGATAGTGGACATGGTTTGGCGTGACGATCGCGACGGCCTCGATGCCATCCGGCCGTTTCGCCTCGGCCTTCGCCATTTCCTGGAACGAGGCATAGTTGCGCGCCGGATCGAGGCCGATCTCAGCGCCTGACGCCCTGGCGCGTTCCGGGTCTGACGACAGCGCGCCGGCCACGAGCTGGAACTCGCCGTCCATCCTCGCCGCGATGCGGTGCACCGCGCCGATGAAGGCGCCTTGCCCGCCGCCGACCATGCCGTAGCGGATCGGTCCGGATGCGGTTTCAGTCTTGGATGCGCCGACCATAATGTTCCCTCTCAATAAACTGTCCGCTGCTTCTTATTCCCGGCCGCCTCGGCCAAAAGTCGCAGCCTGCCGCAATCGATTTTCCTCGGAAGAATCCCCGATCCGGTGGCTGGATGAGGAGGCGCCCCCCGGCTAACCTCCTCATCCGCCGCCCAGCGCCCCCTCGCTAGCCCTCGATGCCCATTACCTTTCGCAGCGCCGCCCGGTCCGGCTTTGCGCCGGCGAAGTCGTCGAATGCCCTTTCCGTCACCCGGATGATATGATGCTGGATGAAGGGCGCTCCTTCGGCCGCGCCGTCCTCCGGATGCTTCAGGCAGCATTCCCATTCGAGCACTGCCCAGCTGTCGTAGTCGTACTGCGCGAGTTTTGAGAAAATGCCGTTGAAATCCACCTGTCCGTCGCCGAGCGAGCGGAAACGGGCGGCGCGGTTGACCCAGCCCTGATACCCCGAATAGACACCCTGCCGTCCGTCTGGGTTGAACTCGGCATCCTTGACGTGGAAGGCTTTTATGCGTTCGTGATAGATGTCGATGAAAGCAAGATAGTCGAGCTGCTGCAGCAGGAAATGCGAGGGATCGTAGTTGATGTTGCAGCGCTTGTGACCGCCAACCGCGTCGAGGAACATCTCGAAAGTCGCGCCATCGAACACATCCTCGCCGGGATGAATCTCGTAGCCGACATCGACGCCGGCATCGTCATAGGCATCGAGGATCGGCTTCCAGCGCTTGCCTAGCTCGGCGAACGCCTCCTCGATCAGGCCTGCCGGGCGCTGCGGCCAAGGGTAGAGATAGGGGAAGGCGAGCGCGCCGGTAAACGACACCGACGCCTTGAGGCCGAGATTCTTCGAAGCCTTCGCCCCGAACATCATCTGCTCGACCGCCCATTGCTGGCGCGCCTTGGGATTGCCATGCACCTCGGCGGGAGCGAAGCCGTCAAACTGGCTGTCATAAGCCGGATGCACCGCCACGAGCTGGCCCTGGAGATGCGTCGACAGTTCGGTGATTTCGACGCCGGCCTCGGCGCACACGCCCTTCACCTCGTCGCAATAATCCTTAGAACCGGCCGCTTTTTTGAGGTCGAAAAGGCGGCCGTCCCAGGTCGGGATCTGGACGCCCTTGTAGCCCAGCCCTGCGGCCCATTCGGCTATGCTCTTCAGCGAATTGAAAGGAGCCGCGTCACCCGCGAATTGCGCCAGAAATATCCCCGGACCCTTCATAGTCGCCGCCATGCGTTGTTCCCTTCCAATCAAGCCAGCAAATTTCCTTGACGGCCCGCAACAGGCCGGGTCATTCGCAACAATGAGATCAAATGCGTTCTCGATTACCTTCTGGTAATACCAAATCCTGCGAGCCGGTCAAGCCAGCTATTCTTGGGAGATGGCGCCGACGAGATAGGCACGGTTCCATTATTTTCCTTTATTTTCCGCTACTTGACCATAGGCAAGTAGCCCGTCTAGGCTCGCCTTGCGGCAGCATTCGAAATACGTTAGATATCGCTCTATACCCAATTGGTAGAACCAGTTCGTCTGATCGGCTGGCGTGCCGTTCGGGGAGGAAATCATGCCTTCACCGCATGGTGAAGCAATGCAGGCGAATTTCTGGGAGAGAGTACCATGCACCTTTCGACGCATAACTGGATGCGGGCCGAACCGCTGGAAGTGACCCTCAAGCGGATCAAGAAGTTCGGTTACGAGTCGATCGAGATTTCCGGCGAGCCTGAACAGTACAAGCCGGCCGAGACGCGCAAGCTCTTGAAGGAACACGGCATACGCTGCTGGGGCGCGGTCACGCTGATGCTCGGCGAGCGCAACCTTGCCGCCAGGGATCAGGGCCAGCGCGAGCGTTCGGTGCAGTACGTCAAGGACGTGCTGACCATGGTGCGCGAACTGGACGGCGAGATCATCACGCTGGTGCCCGCAACCGTTGGCAAAGTGGTGCCCGATGGTACCGAGGAAGAAGAATGGACGTGGGTGGTGGACGCCACCCGCGAATGCTTCGCTCACGCCAAGAAGGTCGGCGTCAAGGTAGCCATCGAGCCGCTCAACCGGTTCGAGACCTACCTCTTCAACCGTGGCGAACAGGCGTTGGCGCTGGCCGATGCGGTCAGCCCTGAATGCGGCGTCTGCCTCGACGCATACCACCTTCACATGGAGGAGTTCGATGTCGAGGAGGCCATCCGCAAGGCCGGCAAGCGATTGTTCGACTTCCACATCGCCGACAACAACCGTTTCGCCGCCGGGCTAGGGACGATCGACTGGAAGAAAATCGTCGGCGTACTGAAAGACGTCGGCTATGACGGCGCGCTCACCAACGAATTCGTCGCGCCGGTCGACCGCACTCCGGCCAACCGCTATCCGGATATGGTCGAGCGCAATCCCGTCGATATCTCGCCCGAGCAGTTGAAGTTCATCCAGGACCACGGCTCCAGCGTGCTGACGGAAAAGTTCTACACCGACCAGATGCGCATCACGGCGGAAACCATCCTGCCGCTGATCAGGTAAGGGGCGAAGGTCCCGGCATCCGGATGCGCATCAAACAGGTCCAAGCCTGGTGGGTCAGGGTGCCCATCGAAGCAAGTCGTCAGCATCGCAGCGATTTCGGGCAGGTGCGGACGTTCGACGCCGCCATCCTGCGTGTCGAAACCGATGACGGGCTGGTCGGATGGGGAGAGGGCAAGAACGCCGCGGGCAGCGCCGGCTCCTATGGCGCGCTCGTTCACATGCTCAACCATGAGGTCGGGCCTCAGCTGGTCGGCCTGCACGCCGGCGATATCGGCGTCATCTGGGAAATGCTCTACAACGGCGTACGCCACGAAACCGCGGCGGCGTCGGGCCATGCAATGCCACAACTCGCCCGGCGCGGCTTGTCGATCGCCGCGATCAGCGCGGTCGACATCGCTCTGTGGGACATTCTCGGCAAGTCGCTCGGCCAGCCGGTCTGGCAGTTGCTCGGCGGCCGCAAACTCGACCGCATGCCGACCTATGCGTCGGGCGGCTGGGCGCCTGTCGATAAGATCGGCGATCAGCTTAAATCCTATATCCAAGAGGGCGGCTTCAAGGCGGTCAAGATGCGTGTCGGCGCGATGGACGGCGCCCCGTACGTGTCCGCTGCCCGCGTTCGCGCCGCGCGCGCCGCGTTGGGGCCGGAAGTCGAGCTGATGGTTGACGCCCACGGCACCTATACGGTCGCCGACGCCAAACGCTTCGCGCAAATGGTCTCGGACTGCAATCTCGCCTGGTTCGAGGAGCCGGTGATCGCCGACGACAAGACCGGCATGGCGGAAGTGCGAGCGGCATCCAGCGTTCCCGTCGCCGTCGGCGAAAGCGAGGCGACACGCTACGCATTCCGCGACCTTGCCGTCCTGAAAGCAGCGGACATCTTCCAGCCCGATCCAGCTTTCTGCGGCGGCATAAGCGAGGCGATGAAGATCGGGACGATCGCCAGCGCGTTCAATCTGCGCCTGGCGCCGCACCTGTGGGCCGGAGCGCCCTGCTTCTTCGCCGGCCTGCACGTCTGCGCCGCGTCGCCGGCCAGCTTCACCGTCGAATACTCGGTTGGGGCCAATCCGATGATCCACGACCTCGTCGAGGAGACGGTCAGCGCCAAAGACGGTATGATCGCCATCCCGGACTCTCCCGGCCTGGGCTTCACGGTCTCCGAACGTTTCCTGAAGGCCCACGCACAGAGCGCGCGACAATGAAAGACAAGAACCTGCTCGCCGAACTGGCCGCCTACCTGTTCTCCTGCTCGAACTCCGAAACCGGACGCACCCCGTCGGAACGGGAACTCGCGGACCATTTTTCGGTGAGCCGCGGCCAGATCCGCGAGGCGCTGGCGATACTGGAAGCCATGCGCATCGTCGAAAGGCGCGCAAAGTCCGGCATTTACCTGACCACGCGACAGGCCAGCGTCGAAGCCATGGCGCTGTTTGCCAAGGCCGGCGTGCCGCTCGACCCGATCCAGATCTACGAGACGGTCGAACTCCGCAAGATACACGAGATCAAGGCGGCGGAGCTCGCCTGCAGCAGGGCCACGGAGGAGAATTACGAGCGCCTGCGCGAGATCCTGCGCGCTTCCGAGGAGCGGCTCGCGGCAGGCGAGGGCCTCTCCAAGGAAGACCGGGACTTCCACCTGGAGATCGTGCGGGCCACCAAGAACAGCGTCTTCCACAAGGTCTGCAGCGTCTACTACGTGATGGGCGAGCAGAGGCTACCGATCTATTTCAACGACCCGGCGCGCGGGCAGAGATCGCATGCCGAGCACCTGCAGATTTTCGACGCGCTGCTCAAACGCGACGGCAATCTCGCTCAGGCGCTGATGAGCGCACATCTGCAGGGCGCGGAGAGCTACTGGAAGGGCCTGATCAGCGGCATGGGAGCGGAACAGCCCGATCCGACGAAGGAACCTGCCTGAACCATGGCGATCATCTTTTCCACGCATGGACTGCATCCCAAGGCAACGGACATGCTGTCCAGCGCAGGCGACTTCGTCATCGCATCGGCGCTGGACACCGAGACCCTGACGCGGGAAGCGGCAAACGCCGAGATCGTCATCGTGCGCGCGCCGTTGCCGCCGTCGCTGTTCGAGCGAGCGCCGGCACTTCGCGCCGCAATCCGGCACGGCGCGGGCCTCGACATGATTCCCGTCGAGGCCGCGACGAAAGCTGGCGTGCTGGTCGCCAACGTGCCCGGCGTCAATGCGCGCTCCGTCGCCGAGCATGTCTTCCTGGTGACGCTGGCCCTACTCCGGCGATTTCGCGCGACAGACCGCGACCTGCGGTCAAAGGGCTGGCTCGCCGGGCGTGAGCACGCCAATTCGGCCAACGAACTGGCCGGCCGCACTGTTGGCATTGTCGGCATGGGCAATGTCGGAACGGAGGTCGCCCGCATCGCACATTTCGGTTTTGGCCTGGAGGTGATCGCCAACACCCGCGACCGCAGGAACCTGCCCGAGAACGTGGCTTTCGCCGCCGTCGACGATCTGGTCCGGCAAAGCGATATCATCGTGCTATGCTGCCCGCTGACCTTGGAAACGACCGGATTGATCAGCCAGGATCGCATCCGGCAAATGAAGCCGGACGCATTACTGGTCAATGTCTCGCGCGGCCCCGTCATCGACGACGCCGCTCTGCTCAAAGCGTTGGCCGGGCGTGAAATCGGCGGCGCGGCGCTGGACGTTTTCGCCACGCAGCCGCTGCCGTCCAACCATCCGTATTTCTCCTTCGACAATGTGATTGTCACGCCGCACCTGGCCGGCATCACCGAGGAAAGCATGATGCGCATGGGCGTCGGCGCGGCCGAGGAGGCGGTCCGGGTGCTCGACGGCGGGCTCCCGGTCAATCTCTGCAATCCCGAAGCAGTCGAACACTACGGGCGACGATTTCCCACCTGATCCCGACCCGCGCGAGCCTGGTTCGTCAAGGCATGCGCTATTTCCGCGCCGGCCCTTCCCGTTCCGCCGATTTGGCCCATAGATTGATGTTGGCGTCGCGGGCGTGCTGGTCGATCTCGGCCAACTCCTGGTCACTGAAGTCAGGCGCCTTCAGCGCGCCGACGCAGTCCTCGACCTGCTCGGGGCGGCTGGCGCCGATCAGCGCCGACGTGACGCGGCCCTTGCGCAACACCCAGGCCAGCGCCATCTGGGCGAGCGTCTGCCCGCGATTCTCTGCGATCGCGTTCAATGCGCGGATGTTGGAAAGCGTCCGGTCGTTGAGGAAGGTCTGCCTGAGCGATTTGCCCTGCGCAGCGCGGCTATCCTGCGGAATGCCGTCGAGATATTTGGCGGTCAGCATGCCCTGCGCCAGCGGCGAGAACACGATCGAGCCGACGCCGATCCCGTCCAGCGTGTCGAGCAGCCCGTCATCCTCAACCCAGCGATTGATCATCGAATAGCTGGGCTGGTGGATCAGGAGCGGCGTGCCGAGTTCGCGCAATATCGCGGCCGCCTCGCGCGTACGCTGCGAATTGTAGGATGAGATGCCGGCATAAAGCGCCTTGCCCGACCGGACCGCCTGGTCCAGCGCCATCATGGTTTCTTCCAGCGGCGTCTCGGGATCGAAGCGATGCGAGTAGAAGATGTCGACATAGTCGAGGCCCATGCGCTTAAGGCTCTGGTCGAGACTCGCCAGCACATATTTGCGGCTGCCCCACTCGCCATAGGGCCCGGGCCACATGTCGTAGCCGGCCTTGGTCGAAATGATCATCTGATCGCGAAGACCGGCAAAATCGGTGCGCAATATCTCGCCGAAAGCGATCTCGGCCGAGCCCGGCGGCGGACCGTAATTGTTGGCGAGATCGAAATGGGTGATGCCGAGATCGAAGGCCTTGCGGCAGATCGCGAGCTTGGTGCGATGCGGCGTGTCCTCGCCGAAATTGTGCCACAGGCCAAGCGAGATCGCGGGCAGCTTCAGCCCGGATTTTCCGCAGCGGTTGTAGCGCATGGTTTCATAGCGGTTCTCGGCCGGATGCCATGTCATGATCTTGTCCTCGGTAAACAGCGGGGAGGGAGCGCGTTCGCGCCCCTCCGATAGCGCTATTTTATCTTGGCGAGAAGCGCCCTCGCTTCCTTTATGCCGAGCGCGGCCGGGCGCTCGCAGGTCGTCTGCATGTCGACGAACTGTCCGGTTTCGCCCGATTTCAGCACACCGGTCATGACGTCGATGGCATGCAGCGCCGCTTCCAGCGAGCAGCGATGCGGCCGGCCTTCGGTGATGGCGATCGCCATGTCGGAGAGTCCCGCAGTGCGGTAATTCGCGAGGAGACCGCTTGCATGCAACTCGTTCGGCTTCTGGAACGGGTGATCCCATTTCGGCAACTTTTTCATCGGCTTGCCTGCTTTGCTGTAGCGCACCTGGCCGCCGAAGAAGTTCGGATCGGGTACGTGGAGGGTGCCGTTCTCGCCGTAAAGCTCCATCGGCGAATGGCCGTGCAGCCAGACGTCCCAGCTAGCATTGAAGGTCACCACCGCGCCGCCGGCGAATTCCATCAGCGCATGGATCGTCGTCGGCGTGGTTACCGGAATTCGTTCACCGGCGCGCGGCTTCGACGTGATCGTGCGTTCGGTCGCGGGGATAGCGGTCAGCGCCGCGACACGCTTCACCGGGCCGATGAGCTGGATCAGGTTGGAGATGTAGTATGGTCCGAGATCGAGGATCGGTCCGCCGCCTGCGACGAAGAAGAAGTCCGGATTGGGGTGCCAGTGCTCCATGCCGTGACTCATGACATGACAGGTGCCGCTGGTGATTTTTCCGAGCTTGCCGGAATCGACCAGGCTTCGCGCAAGCTGATGCGCACCGCCAAGAAACGTATCCGGAGCCGAGCCGATGCGCAGGCCCTTCTTCTCCGCCCTCTTCTTCAGGTCGAGCCCTTCGTCGACCGCCAGTACGAAAGGCTTTTCCGAATAGACATGCTTGCCTGCGTCAAGGATCTGCTTCGACACATCGTAATGCGCCGCCGGGATCGTCAGGTTGACGATGATGTCGATGTCATCAGATTTCAGAAGCCCGTCCACGGTCTCGAAACGCAGGCCGAACTCCTTGGCGCGAGCCTTCGCCGCGGCCTCGTTGAGGTCGGCGCACGCGCGCATCTTGATCCCACGAAACATCGGCGAGAGGGAAAAATAGGCCTTTGAAATATTGCCGCAGCCGATAACGCCGACTCCGAGTTTCTTTGCCATTTTGAAAATGCTCCTGGGTATGACTGGCGGCTAGAATGTCTTTGCAGCGTCGATCGAGCGCTTGGCGAAGCGCTCGAAATCGCTCGGATTGTCATGTTCCATTGCATAGACCGTGGCCTTGGTCTTGCTCCGCAGATCCTGCATCAGGCTGCGCCAGCCGACCGTGCCGTGCCCGACATCGGCCCAGCCGTCCTCGTTGGCTGCCTCGCCCTGCCGGGCGATATCCTTGACGTGCACGGCGACGATGCGCGAGGCGTAGCGGTCGATCCAGTCGATCGGATCGGCGCCGCCGCGAATGACCCAGGCCACGTCGATCTCCCAGCCTATGTCGGGCGCTGCGTCGAGTATGTGCTGCTGCGGGACGCTGCCGTCGGCCAGCGGAACAAACTCGAAATCATGATTGTGCCAGGCGAACTGGAAGCCGGCCTTGTTCGCCTCCTTGCCGACGGCGGCCAGTCTCCTGCCGAATGCCTGCCAACCTGCCGCGTCGGAGGGCCGCTGATCGGCGACAAGATAGGGGCAGGCCATGATGCCCATTCCGAGCGTTCTGGCGAGAGCGACCGCACCGGCGAAATCGTTCTCCAGCATGTCGATCGAAAAGTGCCCGCTCGGCATGGTCAGGCCGTTGCCGTCGAGTTCGGCACGCAGGCCGGCCGGGTCGTCATAGATGCCGCCAAAACCTTCGACCTGCCTGTAGCCGAGCCCGGCCAGCTTCTTGAGCACTCCGCTCCAGGGTTGAAAATTACGCGCGCTGTAGAGTTGAAATGACCAGTCCATCTTGGTTTTCCGTGTGCTGCTTTGATTTTGGGGTGAATGTCAGATGCGGTTGCCCGTGGCGCTGTCGAACAGCGAGGCGCGCGCGGGATCGAAACCTATCCTGACGCGGTCGCCGGCTTGCAGCGGCCGTTCCGCCTCGACGCGGAACGAGAGGCTCTGGCCGTCAAGCCTGGTCCAGACCAGCGTGTCCGATCCCATCGGCTCGACGATCTCGATGTCGACCTCGTGGGAAAACGGCATCGCGCCGGCGCCGTCGCCGAAGGCGATGTGCTCTGGCCGGATGCCGAGCACCGTCGCCCCGGTGTGCTGCTGGCTGCTTCCACTGAAAACATAGCGGTCGATTGGCACCGGCATGTTGCCAATCTTGACGACGGCGCCTGCGCCGGTCTCCAACTGGCCCTCGAGGAAGTTCATGCCCGGCGAGCCGATGAAGCCGGCGACGAAGCGGTTGACGGGATGGTTATAGATGGCATGCGGCGTGTCGAGTTGCTGGATCAGGCCGCCCTTCATGACCGCGATGCGGTCGGCCAGCGTCAGAGCCTCGATCTGGTCGTGGGTGACATAGATCATCGTGTTGGCAAGCTTCTGGTGCAGCCGCTTGATCTCAACGCGCAGTTCCGAACGCAGTTTGGCATCGAGATTGGAGAGCGGCTCGTCGAACAGGAACACGTCGACATCTCGCACCAGCGCCCGGCCGATGGCGACGCGCTGGCGCTGACCGCCGGACAGCTGCGAGGGCTTGCGTTCGAGCAGAGGCTGGATCTGCAGGATATCGGCCGTGCGCGCGACGCGCCGTTCGATTTCGTCCTTGGCGACGCCGGCGTTCTTCAAGCCGAAGGTAAGATTGCCCTTCACCGTCATCTGCGGATAAAGCGCATAGGACTGGAACACCATGCCGATGCCGCGGTCCTTAGGCTCTTCCCAGGTGACGTTCTTGCCCTTGATGAATATCTGCCCGTCGGAGATGTCGAGCAGGCCGGCGATGCAGTTGAGCAGGGTCGACTTGCCGCAGCCCGAAGGCCCTAGCAGCACCAGGAACTCGCCCTCCGCTATGTCGAGGTTCAGGTCCTTCAGTACCGATATGTGGCCGAAATTGAGCGACAGGTCCTTGACGGAAACGCTGGACATATAAAGCTAGCCTTTCACCGCGCCCGCGGCGATGCCGCGCACGAAAAGTCTGCCGGACGCGAAATAGACGATCAGCGGCACGAGGCCGGTCAGGATGGTCGCGGCCATGTTGACGTTGTATTCCTTCACCCCCTGCACCGAATTGACGATGTTGTTGAGCTGCACGGTCATCGGATAGGTGTCAGGCTTGGTGTAGATCACGCCGAACAGGAAATCGTTCCAGATGCCGGTGACCTGCAGGATGATGGCGACGACGAAGATCGGCAGCGCCATCGGCAGCATGATCTTGAAATAGATCGCCCAGAAGCCCGCGCCGTCGACGCGCGCCGCCTTGAACAGTTCCTCCGGCACGGAGGCGAAATAGTTGCGGAAGAGCAGCGTCAGGATCGGCATGCCGAAGATCGAATGCACGATGACCAGACCCCAGAGGCTGCCGTAGAGACCCATCTCGCGCAGGATGATGACGATCGGATAAATCATCACCTGATAGGGGATGAAGGCGCCGACGATCAGGATGATGAAGAAGATATCTGCGCCCTTGAATCGCCAGTTGGCGAGCGCGTAGCCGTTCACCGAGGCGATGATGATCGAGACGATCACCGACGGCACCGTGATGCGCACCGAGTTCCAGAAGCCGCGCGACAGCCCGTCGCAATTCAAGCCCGTGCAGGCGGTGGCCCAGGCCTTGACCCAAGGCTCGAAGGTGATTTCGACCGGCGGCGCAAAAATGTTGCCGAGCCGGATTTCCGGCATGCCCTTGAGCGAGGTCACGAACATCACGTAAAGCGGCAGCAGATAATAGACCGCGATCAGGATCAGCGTTCCGTAGAGAAAGATGTTGCGTCGCGAAAGGACACGGCGGGGCTTCGCGCCGCGCGGACCGGAGACTTCCTCGGCGATGGCATCGAACCCGGCCGCGGCGACATTGAGGGCGGCGTGATCAGACATGCCGGCGCCTCCCGAATTCGAAATATGCCCAGGGTACGATCACGATCGCCACGGTCAGCAGCATCATGGTCGAAGCCGCGAAGCCCTGGCCAAGGTTCTGAGCCGCGAACATGTAGTCATAGACGTACTTTGCCGGCACTTCCGAGGCTATGCCGGGGCCGCCGCTGGTCTGTGCGACGACCAGGTCGTAAACGCGAACGATGCCTGATGCGATGATCACCAGCGTCGTGATGAAGACCGGCCGCATCATCGGGATGACGATAAACAGGTAGGTCTTCCACATCGGAATGCCGTCTACCCGCGCGGCCTTCCAGATGTCCTCGTCGATACCGCGCAGGCCGGCAAGCATCAGGCACATGACGAGGCCGGTGCCCTGCCACAACCCGGCGATCAGGATGCCGTAGATGACGATCTCGGCATTGTAGAGCGGATTGAAAGTGAAGCTTTCCCAGCCGAGCTGGCGGACCACGCCCTGGAAGCCGAAGTCAGGATTGAGCAGCCACTGCCAGATAAGGCCGGTGACGATAAAGGACAGCGCGAACGGATACAGGAAGATCGTGCGGAACGTATCCTCGAAACGGATCTTCTGGTCGAGAAGCGCGGCGAGGAGAAAGCCTATCACCAGCGAGAAAATAAGCGACAGAAAGCCGTAAATAGCCAGGTTTTCGATCGCTGTCATCCAGCGCGGCGCCGCCCACAGGCGCTCATACTGATCGAGCCCGACGAAATTCAGGCGCGGCAGCAGTTTCGAACTGGTGAAGGAGTAGAGAACGGTCCACGCGGTGCCGCCGAGAAAGACGACGAGCGCGGTGAGTACCATAGGAATCGAAGCGATCTTGGCGTTCAAATTCCTGAAAAGCTGGCTCGGGCGGCCGTTTTGTCTGGTCGTCATGCGGCTTTCCTGACGTGCAGGAGCCGACCCCGCCAGGCGGGGCCGGGCCCTTGGCTGACCTATTATTCGGCGGCCGCGATGATATCGGCGTAGCGCTTCTGCGCGTCTTCCGGAGTCATCGATGGCGTCTTGAAGAACTCGACGAACAGATCGTTGAGCTGATTGTTGGTGTCCTCGGTGTTCAACTGGTTGACAGCGGGGATGACGTTGCCCTTGGCGAGGATGTCGAGACCCTTCTTCATGCAGTCGTTGGCGGCAGTGAGGTCGACGTCGGCGCGCACCGGCACTGAGCCCTTCTTCAGGTTGAAGGCAACCTGCGTCTTCGGGTTGAGCATGGTCGAGGCAAGTACCTCCTGGGCCTTGGTCTTTTCAGGATCGTCGAGCTTGGGGAAGTAGAAAGCATCGCCGTCCGTCGAGATGAGCTCGTTGACGCCGAGGCCCGGCAGGCAGGTGTAGTCTTCGCCGGCAACCTGCCCGGCGACCTGGAACTCGCCCTGCGCCCAGTCGCCCATGATCTGACCGCCGGCCTGGCCGGTGATCACGAGGTTGGTGGCTTGGTTCCAGTCCTGCACGTTCGACTTCGCGGCCATCTTGCGCGCATCGTCGGCCGCCTTGAACACCTTGGCGATCTCGGGTCCCGCGGCCACTTCCGCGTCCTTGTCCTGATAGACCTTGAGGAAGACATCCTTGCCGGCGATGGCCGGTATCAGCACGTTGAAGGCACCGGAGTTCTGCCAGGGCTGACCCCCGATGGCGAGCGGGATCTTGCCGGCCTTCTCGAGCGCCGGCGCGGCTGCGACGAATTCGTCCCAGTTCTTCGGCACCGGCACGCCGGCCTCCTCGAAGGCCTTGTTTGACAGCCACAGCCACTGCCAGGAATGGATGTTGATCGGCGCGCAGTAGATCTTGCCGTCGAGCGTGCAGCCGTCGAGCAGGCTCTTTGGGCGGACGATCTCCGCCCACTTCTCCTTGGTGGCAAGATCGGTGAGGTCGCGCATCAGGCCCGCCTCCACCAGTTCTTCCGCCTGGCGGCCATGGTTGAACTGGGTAGCGGCCATCGGGTCGCCGCCGGTGATGCGGCTGATCATGACCGGACGCGCGGTGTTGCCGCCGCCGGCAATGGCGCCGTCGACCCACTTGTTGCCGGTGGCGTTGAATGCCTTTGCGAATTCGGAAACGGCCGCGGCCTCGCCGCCGGACGTCCACCAGTGGGTGACTTCGAGGTCCGTGGCCGCGGCCGGGCCGGTAAACTGAAGTGCGACTGTCGCCGCGAATGCTGCGGTCATGAATTGATAACGCATTTGGCTTCCTCCCAGAATCTGAAACGTTACAGATTTTTTGATATTGGAATTGGCCGGACTCCGCAATCCCAAAACCGGAGCCTGGACGACATTTTTTTCGGGACGCGAATTAAAGCGCCGGGATTTTCCGATGCTCTTACTGCGCAATGTTCCATGCTGCAGTGCACCTTCATCTGTGATTTTTCTCCGACAAGCCTCTGATTCAATTCCTTTTTGCGCCGCACACTCCGATCACGTCAATGTCGATGCCATTCACATTGCGCCCCAGATGGCTCCACCCGCTGGCATAATCGTTTCACTTTCTGTAACGTTACAGACGCTTGCGGGCTACGTTTTTCAGGTCCAATGTGCAAAGGGACGGCGCCGTACTGTTTTCCGGGTGGCTGGCAGGCGAGGCAATGGACAAGCTTAACGAAGAGACATCGCGCGGCGACGAGGCCGGCCGCCCGACCTTGAAGACGATCGCCTTCATGACAGGGCTCGGCGTCACTACGGTTTCGCGCGCGCTGAAGGATGCGCCGGAGATCGGCGAGGAGACCCGGCGGCGGGTGCAGCTCGTCGCCCGGCAGGTCGGCTACAGGCCGAACCGCGCCGGCGTCCGGCTCAGGACCGGCAAGACCAACGTCATCAGCCTGGTGCTCAACACCGACGAGCAGATCATGAGCTTTGTGTCGGATATCATCTACGGCGTCTCGGAGGTGCTGGCGGCGACACCCTACCATCTGATCGTGACGCCCTATTCGCATGCCCAGGACCCGATGGATCCGGTGCGCTACGTCGTCGAGACCGGGTCGGCCGACGGCATCATCATTTCGCGCACACAGCCGGACGATCCGCGCGTGCGCTACATGATCGAGCGCAATTTTCCTTTCGCCACGCATGGCCGCACCGAGGCCGGGCTGGCGCATCCGTTCCACGATTTCGACAACCACGCCTTCGCGGTCGAGGCGGTGCGCCGGCTGGCGAGCCTTGGCCGGCGCAGGCTGGCCTTGCTGACGCCGCCACAGGGCCTGACCTATCACCAGCATACGGTGGACGGGTTCGCCGACGCTCTGTCGGAGACCGGGGCGAGCGAAATCCCGTTCAACACGGTCTCGATCGACCATTCGATGGAGCAGATCCGCGCCCGCACGGCTCAGCTGATGCGCCGCGAGAACCGCCCCGACGGCTTCATCAGCAGCGCGGGGGCGGCGACGCTGGCGCTGGTTGCGGGCATCGAGGATGTCGGGCTGAAGCTCGGGCGCGACGTCGACGTGGTGTCGAAGCAATCGTCGCCGATCCTGCATCTGTTCCGGCCCGAGCTACACCTCATCAACGAGGATTTCCGGCTGGCCGGCCGCGAGCTGGCTCGCTCGGTGCTGGGCTGGATCGGCGGGAAGTCTCCGCAATCGCTGCAGAGCCTCTCGGTGCCGCGAGCCGTCGAGCCGGCCGCGCCTTAGCCGGCCCCACTCCCCCACGGCCCGTGATGCGCCCCGGCAGCGTCGATGCGCTCGAAGCCGTGCGCGCCGAAGAAGTCGCGCTGCGCCTGGATGAGGTTGGAGGTGCCGCGACCCTGGCGGTAGAGGTCGAAATAGGCGAGCGCCGAGGACAGGGCCGGCGCGGGCAGGCCGGATTCGGAGGCGCGCGCCACGATGCGCCGCAGCGACGGATGCGCCTCCTTCATCATGCCGATGAAGGCCGGCGTCATCAGGAGGTTGGACACTGTGCCGCCGGCGAAGGCATCGGCGATAGCTCCGAGGAACTGCGAACGGATGATGCAGCCGGCGCGCCAGATCTTGGCGATGGTCGGCAGCGGCAGGTTCCAGCCGAATTCCTTCGAGGCCGCGTCCATGACGGCGAAGCCTTGAGCGTAGGCCGCGATCTTGCCAGCGAGCAGGGCAAGCTCGAGGTCGGCAAGCACCGCCTCGCGATCGCCGGTGAAGGCCGAAACGCCGCCGCGACCATAGACGCGCTCAGCCGCCTCGCGCTCGGTCTTGATCGACGACAATATGCGCGCCGAGACCGCGGCCTCAATTGCGGTGGCCGACACGCCGAGCGTCTGCGCCTCGATGACCGACCACTTGCCGGTGCCTTTCTGACCGGCGCGGTCGAGGATGATGTCGACCATGGGCTGTCCGGTCCGCGGGTCGTCGGCGGCGAGCACTTCCGCGGTGATCTCGATCAGGTACGAGTTCAGCCGGCCGCGGTTCCAGCCGGAAAACACCGCGCCGATCTCCTTGGCCGGCATGCCGAGCCCGTCGCGCAATATGCCGTAGATCTCGGCGATCATCTGCATGTCGGCATATTCGATGCCGTTGTGGATGGTCTTGACGAAATGCCCGGCGCCGCCCGTTCCGAGCCAAGCCGCGCAGGGCTCGCCTTCGTATTTGGCCGAAATGTCGGTGAGGATCTTTTCCACGCGGGCATATGATTCGCGCGTGCCGCCGACCATGATCGACGGGCCGTGGCGCGCGCCCTCCTCGCCGCCCGAAACGCCCATGCCGATGAAGGTCAGCCCGGAGCCTTCGAGTTCCGAAAAGCGCCGCACCGTGTCGCGGAAATTGGCGTTGCCGGCGTCGATGACGATGTCGCCGTTCATCAGAACGCCGCGCAGCAATGCGATCTGTTCGTCGACCGGTTTTCCCGCCTGCACCATGATGATGACCGGGCGCGGCGGCTGGATGGCGGCCGCGAGTTCCTCGATGGACGCGCAGGGCACGACCATGTCGCGCAGGCTGCCCGCCGACGCGGCGAAGGCCTCGGTGCGGGCATGGGTGCGGTTGAACACCGCGATGCGATGACCTTTTTCGGCGATGTTGAGCGCCAGATTGGAGCCCATGACGCCGAGCCCGATCAGGCCGATTTCGGCTTCCTGCATTTTATGGCTCCTCGTGATTGCGGCGGCGATGATTGACGCGCCGGGCGCGCTTCGTCAACCGGCGGAGCGGCGCTTGCGGCCGTAGAGTTCGAGCCGGTGATGGACGATGTCGTAGCCGAGTTCCTTTGCGATTTCGTCCTGCAGCTTTTCGATGCGGTCGGACTTGAATTCGATGACGTCGCCGCTTTCGACGTCGATCAGGTGGTCGTGATGATCGCCGCCGGCCTGTTCGAAGCGCGACGGCCCGCCCTCGAAGGCGTGGCGGTGAATGGCGCCCATGCCCTCCATCAGCTTCATGGTGCGATAGACGGTGGAGAGCGAGATGCTGCCGTCGACGGCGACGGCGCGGCGAAAGATCTCGAGCGCGTCGGGATGGTCGCCGGCGTCCGACAATATGCCGAGAATAATGCGGCGCGGACGGGTGATCCTGACGCCCGCCTTGCGCAGCATTTTTTCGTAATCGGGTTTCTGGTTTTTTGCCTTGGCCATGGTCCGACTATGCGCCAGATGACACCCAGTTGCAAAGAGTCGGGCTTTTTCCCTTCTCCCCTTGTGGGAGAAGGTGGCCGACCCTGAGCTTGTCGAAGGGGCGGTCGGATGAGGGGTGCTGCGTGGAGCATCGAGGCTGGCGATTGCGCATTTCGACATTGTCCGAGCTTATCTTCCCCGTCTCATTTTCTTCCAACCCCTCATCCGTCTTGGCGCTGCGCGCCAATCCACTGTACGGCCGGGTCCCCGATGCTTCGCATCGTCCCGGCGTTCGCCGGCCTTTCATCGTGCCACCGGCACGATGAATTCGCGTCCCGCGAACCGGCTGCTCACCCCACAAGGGGAGAAGGGAGGGCGCATACTTCTCCGTTACCACGCTGCGTTTCCGCCCTGGCCACTACAATAAGTCGGGAAGCGGGGCGCTTGGCCGAGCCTTCCGAAACTAAAATACGTGGCGCGACTTTCGCGCCCCGCCGGCGATTTCTGTCCCCGTCCGTTCCGCCGCGCCCTTAAAACCTTTCGGCTTTCGGGGCCTGTGTGCTCCTCCAGCACGCCGTGACCGTAGTGTCCCGAGGGGAACCCTTGGAGGGAGCCTCTCCGGCCCCATGGCTTCGTCGGCCATGGAACGGAAGCGCCGATCCTTCCCCGCTGTCGAACGACTCCGGAGCGTTCCCGGCAGGAAGGACGGCTGCAATTATGCGGGAGGGGCGGGGGGTGTGGATAAAACCAAGGAAAACATTCCTGACACATGCTGACAGGGGCAAGCTTGGAGCGAGGCCCGCCCCCACCACCACGCTTCGCGTGGTCCCCTCCCCCGCTGCGCAGGGGAGGATAAGCCCTTCCGATCACGCGGCGCTCACGTTCTCGCGAGCGGCTTGCCGGAAGCGCTGTTTCGCCTAGTCTGCAGCCTGACGTAGCGGCAGGGTAAGCCGCGCTCAGAAGGAGGAGTTTTCGCCATGCAATTTTCGCGACGCGACACGCTGCAGCTCGCCGGGGCGGCCGGCCTCGCAGGTTTGGGGGCCACGGTTTTCATGCCGTTCACGGCCCGCGCGCAAGCGCAGGGCGACATCTACAAGACGGATGGCGGCGAGATTGTCGTCAGCCCGGTCAGCCATGCGAGCTTCGTGATGAGCGTGCCGGGGCTGGTGATCTACGCCGACCCGGTGGGCGGCAAGGCGCTCTATGACGGCCAGCCGGCGGCCGGACTGGTGCTGATCACGCATGAGCACCAGGACCATTTCGAGCCGGAGACGCTGGCCGCGATCGTCGGCGCCGACACCAAGCTGGTGGTGAACCCGGCCGTGATGGAAATGCTGCCGGCCGATCTGAAGGAGAAGGCGACCGCGATCGCCAATGGCGAGAATACCACCGTCGGCCCGGTCGAGATCGAGGCGATCCCGGCCTACAACACCACCGAGGATCGCAAGAAATATCACCCGCAGGGCCGCGACAACGGCTATGTGCTGACCGTCCACGGACGCCGCGTCTACATCGCCGGCGACACCGAGGACATTCCCGAGATGCGCGCGCTGAAGGAGATCGACATCGCCTTCGTGCCGATGAACCTGCCTTACACGATGGACATCGACCAGGCGAGCTCGGCCGTCGCCGAGTTCAAGCCAGCGGTGGTCTATCCCTACCACTACAAAGGACAGGACCCGCAAGCCTTCGCCGCCAAGGTCGCGGAAGCCGCGGCCGAGGTGAAGGTGGTGCAGGGCAAGTGGTACGGGTGATCGTGTCGAACCCGTCATGACGTGTCGGGCTTCTCCAGGGCCCAGCGGGCGAGGCCGTGCAGATCGCGCAGGATGTCGTGCACCTCATGCGCCGGCCGCCCTCGACGGAAGGATTTGGGCAATGCCGCCGCGCGGCCCGGCTTGAGCGGCGAGGAGCGCCCGACCCGGCCCTGTTCGCATGCAAGCCTGCGCCGCGCAGTCCAGCGCGCGAAGCGCCTTGCCTCTCGCGGCAGGTCGTCCAGCGCGCGGCCGAGCGCTTGCAGACGCAGGTTGAGACGCGCGGCGTCGATCGGGTCGTCGGGCGCGGGCGCGCCGGGGACGGGAAACGGTTGCGTCAGACCCGGGAAGCAGATGCGGGGAATCCCGCCTGCGGCCGGCCGCTTGCTGCCGCCCCAGCGGGGCAGCGGATCGAGGAGCGGCAGGCAGAACGTCCTTCGAGGCTCGGCTTCGCCTCGCACCTCAGGATGAGGGACGTAGCGCGGCAGGATAATGCCGGTGCCGACGCCGTTGCGCAGGATAGACTGTGCCGGTCCCGGTTTGCGCGACGCGGGTTGCGGCTCGCGCGGGCGGGCCGGCGGCAAGGCGACGACGAGCCCGCGCGCGGCCACGATGATCAGCCGCCGCGCCGCTGCTTCGGCCGGGCGCAGCAGGCGCAGCACGGCGCGGTGGAGATGGCGCGGCAGGGTTAAGCGGCAGTCGGCAGTCGGCAATAGGCAATCGGTCGGGCCATCGGCAGCCTGCGTTGGTCCTGATGCCGACTGCCGACTGGCGATTGCCGACTGCCTGTTCCCCAGCCCTGCCATGCCGGCGAGCATGGCCAGCACGTACTTCAGCGCCTCGCGGTTTTTCTCGATCGCAGCATTCCAGTCCATCGCCGCCTCCTCTCAAGGCGGCGGGATTATCGCGCGGGGTGAAGAGGGGGTGGATAGAATTTTTTCGAACAATTTTTTCAGCCTCACCCAGGGGTGCAGCCACCGCAGGGCCGCGACAACGGCGCGCGGCGCGTTGCTGGCGACACCGAGGACATTCCCGAGATGCGCGCGCTGAAGGAGATCGACCTCGCTTTCGTGCCAATGACCTACATGATCGACCAGCCGGCGGTGGCACCGTTACAAGGAGCAGGACCCACAAGCCTTCGCCGCCAAGATGGCGGAAGACGCGGCCGAGGTGGCCGAGGTGGAGGTGGTGCAGGGCATGTGGTACGGGTGAGGTCTCTCAGCGAGAGGGACGTTCGAGGTCACGCCCACCGTTCTGCCCTGTGCACACCAAAGTACCGCAAGAGAGATAACCCGGAGTATGCGGGCGGACGGATACGCGGATCGGCGAGATATCCATCTACGTCAGAGGTAGCGCAAGCTTGACACATGGCCCATGTGTTTCTGCTATAGAAATTGGCTTTGAAACCGCTATACGAAGGTTCACAAACCACGATTGGGAAATCGGATGGCGAAAGCGCCCACGGCGGGCTTGGACCCGAAAATCACCATGGTAAAACCGGGCGAATTAAAGTTCGACCGGGCAAATCCCCGTATGGCGGAGATGGAATTCGCCAACGAACAGGAAGTGGTAGCTCATCTCGTCGAGGAATATGATGTTGACGAGTTGGTGTTGTCGATCCTTACAGCCGGTTGGTTCGACTATGAACCGTTAATTGCAGAGCGAGACAATACCGTTATCGAAGGTAATAGACGCCTTGCAGCACTCAGGTTGATTGAAGAAGATGCCTTAAGAAAACAGATTGGATATAAGCTACCAACTGTAGATCCGATACACGAAAACGCACACCCAAAGACTGTCAGCGTTCGTTACGCCGACAGCCGAGAGGCTGCCTACGTCTATATTGGATTCAAGCACATTAACGGCCCGTTCAAATGGGATGCGCTCGCTAAGGCCAAGTTTGCATCGGAATGGATCGCCGCTGGCCACGACGTCGAGACAGTAAGTCGAACTCTTGGGGATAGCCACAATACTGTCTTGAGACTTGTGAATGGATGGAATGTTCTCCAGCGTGCGCGTGCAGAAGGTTTCGAACCATCTGATGCTACGACAAGCTCCCCGTTCCCGATATCACATCTTTATACCGCTTTGACACGGCCTGATGTTAGGAATTCCTAGGTATCAATCTGCCGGCTAGGAGCGTTATAAGTCAGGATACAATAACGTCGGAAAAAACCGTTTCTTTATTGCAGCTGATGAACTGGCTTTACGGCCAGCGTAGCAGAAATCAACCTTCATTAATTCGGACCCAAAATCCTGATCTTGGCACGTTAGTTCGTGTTATTGCACACGACACGGCAAGGGAAGAGCTTATCGCCAATCGCGATTTAGATGCCGCTGCGGAAATCCTTACGCCGTCCCACGAACGTTTTGAGATCGTGCTTCGGCAAGCCGCCCGTGCTTGCGAAGAGGCTTTAGCTGCTTCGAAGGACTTTGATGGCAGCCCTACGCTGTTGGAAATCGTGAACAATATGGGCAAGACGCTCTTGGCTTTGCGCCAAGGGATGCTGTCGACGCAATCAGACCCCCTGGCGGCATTCGCTGATGCTCCTTCAAAGACCTGAAGAAGCAGTGCCGGCAAGTCGCCTGGCAGATTGGCTGGAACTGTTATCCGCATCTCAGCGTGAACGAACGTTCGGCGGCGGTGAACTTCAAAAGATCATCCGAATGGAAGCGGAGGATCGCAGCAGCCGCCTTGTGCATGACGAGGTCTCTGGCGAGATAGCTGAAGGCGAAATAGTGGCCATCGAGAACTCGGAAATCATAAGTCATGTTTTTGATGAGCTTCAAAAGCGGGCAGATTTGTTGGCCGACAGCTATCCATTTGTTGTCGAAGCAACTGGCGCCGGCGTAACGGCACGCAAACGACTTAGCTGGCGACCAGATGCGCTAGACACACCCGGCGCGGTAATCTATCTTTACTGTCTTTTGATTTCGGCCCGGCGGCTTGGCTTACTTGAATTGGATGCAGACGACCACGCCCAAACAACCGCCGACGGAACTCAACTCCACTCCGAGTACATGTACGGGTTTTTGCTACAGATCTGCGCGACGATCGCTATGGGCGGCTACCTTCGCGGCACTGTGATTTCTTTCGGCTATCCACGCCCAGACAAGTCCAATTTTCTAGCAGCCAACCGGAGTGCTTGGACCCGGTTCGGCGCATACAAGCCTGTTGATAGGGTTCCCTACGGCGCTCCCAACGAAGAGAATGACGCGGGAATCGACCTGATAGCCTGGGTTGACTTCAACGATCGGCACGGGTCCAAGGTCTTGGTTTTTGGGCAAGTGGCATCTGGCAGGAATTGGACCGGGAAGTCAGCCTTGGATCGCGCGCATGCTTTGCGCAGTTGGTTCGCAGGCCCGAGCTACACACACATGCTACCGGCCATGGTGATGCCATTTAATGTTACTGATGCGCGTAAAACTATTGAACGCGGTCCCGTTGATATGCGGGCCGCTGTTTTCGAGTTTGAAGAACGTCAATTCGGCATTGTTTTGGACAGAGAGCGTGTAGCTGCATGCGCGGCGGTTGCGCTGCAGTTCGAAGATGAGGATAAGGCGAGAGTTGAAGGCATCGAGCGATTCGAACTGGTAAAGGAGTGGGTAAGTACCACGCTTGAACATCTTAGGGGGGAAGCGTGATGCGCAATCCCCTGCATTCAATCTGTCCTTACTTCGCGATGTTTCCTGAGAGCTTTGTCCAAAAGCAGTTGCTAGCCTATTCGCGCCCGGGGGATAAAGTATTTGATCCATTCTGCGGGCGAGGCACTACAATACTTGAAGGATTATTAAATGATCGGAACGCAATAGGATCTGATATTAACCCAGTGGGAGCCTGCATTTCTGGGGCAAAAGCTGATATACCGGCGCGCGACGAGGTACTGCAGAGGATTACTGCTTTAAAAGAAGGGTTCGCGTCGTGTACATCTTTACAGCATCCACAGGATGAATTTTTTTCACTTTGCTTTGAAAAAAATACATTACGGCAAATCCTTTTCTTACAAAAGGAACTAAGCTGGAAGGATGACCCGGTAGATAGGTTTGTTGCCGCGCTAATGCTTGGCATTTTGCACGGCGAGTCACACAAGTCGGAGCTCTGTCTTAGTAATCGGATGCCACGAACAATTAGCACTAAACCTGCTTATTCCGTCCGATGGTGGAAGGAACATCAGCTCACTCCTCCTAGCCGGGACGCATTTGAAGTTTTGACGAAAACCGCCCTGTATCGGTATGCTGGGGAGATTCCAACTCGCAAAGGCCAAGTGGTATTGGGCGACGCTAGGTTGGCGGGGGAATTGTTGGAAGAACATAAAGGAAGCGTCAACCTCATCGTAACTTCGCCACCTTACCTCGATACAACAGACTATGCAGAAGATCAGTGGCTGAGGCTTTGGTTCTTAGGAGGTCCGTCGCGGCCGACTGCTCGACTTCACAAAGACGACCGTCATACTAGAACGAGTACATATTGGCTATTCTTGGAAGAGGTTTGGCGTGGCTGCCAGGTCCTTCTCAAGGAAGATGCCAATTTGGTTGTTCGAATAGGCGGCACTATGCTCGGCAAGGATGAACTCTTCGCTGGGCTACTCACATCGCTTCGATCCGGGTTCGGTACGCGCGCGATTCGTCCGCTCCACGGCGGCGAGACCAGCACCATCAGGAGGCGACAGACAAACTCTTTTCGACCGGGTACCTCGCCAGAGAAAATGGAGCACGATTTTGCCTTTGCTGTGATCGGTTAGCTCGCCGATCTTCTCAAGCCCCCGCGGAATACGCAGCGATCGCCGCCATGTTCACGATATCGCTGTCCTTGGCGTTGAGGCTGACAATCTGCACCGGCTTGTTGAGCCCCACCAGCAGCGGGCCGATGACCATCGAGCCGCCGAGTTCTTGAAGCATCTTTGTCGAGATCGAGGCCGAGTGGAAGGCCGGCATGATGAGCACGTTGGCCGGGCCCGACAGGCGGCAGAACGGATATTGCTGCATGGCCTTGGCGTTGAGCGCGACGTCGGCCGCCATCTCGCCGTCATACTCGAAATCGACGCGTCTTTTGTCGAGGATCTGGACGGCCTCCTGTACGCGCGCGGATCGCTCGCCGGCGGGATGGCCGAAGGTGGAATAGGCGAGCATGGCCACGCGCGGCTCGTAGCCCATGCGGCGCGCGAAGCCCGCCGCCTCCTCGGCGATGTCGGCGATCTGCTCGGAATTGGGCATGTCATGGACGGCGGTGTCGGCGACGATGACCGTGCGGCCGCGGCAAAGCGCTATCGATACGCCGATGACGCGGTGGCCGGGCTTGGCCTCGATGACGCGGCGGACATCGTCGAGCGCGGTCGAATAGTTGCGGGTGACGCCGGTGACCACCGCGTCGGCGTCGCCCAGCGCCAGCATGCAGGCGGCGAAATGGTTGCGGTCGTTGTTGATCAGCCGCTGGCAATCGCGGAACAGGAAGCCCTTGCGCTGCATGCGCTCGTACAGATAGTCGGCATAGATGGCGTTGCGGCGCGACAGGCGGGCGTTGATGATTTCGATGCCCGGCCGGTCGAGCTCGACGCCGGCATGGCTGGCGGTCTCCTTAATGCGATCCTCGCGGCCGACCAGGATGGCGGTGCCAAGCCGCTGGTTGGCGTAGGAGACGGCGGCGCGCATGACCTGCTCCTCCTCGCCCTCGGCGAAGACGACGCGCTTGGGCTGGCGGCGCACGCGGTCGTAGATGCGCTGCAGCGTCGAGGCGATCGGGTCGCGGCGGGCGGATAGCTCCTGCGCGTATTTGTCGAGGTCGAGGATCGGCCGGCGCGCGACGCCCGAATCCATGGCGGCGCGGGCGACGGCGACGGGAATGGCCGAGATCAGGCGCGGGTCGAACGGCACCGGGATGATGTAGTTCGGCCCGAATTTGGGGCGCATGCCCTGATAGGCGGCGGCGACGTCGTCGGGCACGTCCTGGCGGGCGAGATCGGCCAGCGCCTGCGCGGCGGCGACCTTCATGGCGTCATTGATGGTGGTGGCGCGGACATCGAGCGCGCCGCGGAAGATATAGGGGAAGCCCAGAACGTTGTTGACCTGGTTGGGATAGTCGGAGCGGCCGGTCGCCATGATGGCGTCGGTGCGGATCTCGGCGACTTCCTCGGGGGTGATTTCGGGATCGGGATTGGCCATGGCGAAGATGATCGGGTTCTTGGCCATGGACTGGATCATCGCCGGGGTCAGCGCGCCCTTGGCGGAAAGGCCGAAGATGATGTCGGCGCCGTCGAGCGCGTCGGCCAGCGTGCGCGCGTCGGTCTTCACCGCATGCGCCGACTTCCACTGGTTCATGCCCTCCTCGCGGCCCTGCCAGACGACGCCCTTGGTGTCGCAGAGGATGATTTTTTCGGGCGAGAAGCCCATCGACTTGATGAGCTCGATGCAGGCGATGCCGGCCGAGCCGGCGCCGTTGCAGACGAGCTTCGCGGTCTTCATGTCGCGGCCGGTGAGATGCAGCGCGTTGATCAGGCCCGCGGTGGCGATGATGGCGGTGCCGTGCTGGTCGTCATGGAAGACCGGGATGTCCATGAGTTCGCGCAGGCGCTGCTCGATGATGAAGCAGTCGGGCGCCCTGATGTCCTCCAGGTTGATGCCGCCGAAGGAGGGGCCGAGATACCTGACGCAGTTGATGAACTCGTCGACGTTCTCGGTGTCGACTTCGAGGTCGATGGCGTCGATGTCGGCGAAGCGCTTGAACAGCGCCGCCTTGCCTTCCATCACCGGCTTGGCGGCGAGCGCGCCGAGATTGCCGAGGCCCAGGATCGCGGTGCCGTTGGTGATGACGGCGACCATGTTGCCGCGCGTGGTGTAGTCGAAGGCGCGCGAGGGATCCTCGGCGATCGCCTTGACCGGCACGGCGACGCCCGGCGAATAGGCGAGACTGAGGTCGCGCTGCGTGGCCATCGGCTTGGTCGGGCTGATCTCCAGCTTGCCGGGGCGACCGGAGGCGTGGAACTCCAGCGCCTCCTGTGCGCTGACGGAGGGCCCTGGGTTTTCGGTTTTCCTGGCCATGGTCTCGAGCCGTCCCTTCCCCTGCGGTATTTCCGTTTCTTTTTGTGGAGCGTTCGGGATTAAGGCTACACTTCGCAGCCGTAAAGCGCCAAGCAGGGGAAGCTTCTTTTTTCGGGGACACGGTGAACGACGAAACGCCGATACGCATCGAGGGCAGCGCGCCGGCAGCAGTCGGCGCGGCGACGCCGATGATGGAGCAGTTCGTCGAGATCAAGGCGGCGAACCCGGATTGCCTGTTGTTCTACCGCATGGGCGATTTCTACGAGCTGTTCTTCGAGGACGCCGAGATCGCCAGCCGGGCGCTGGGCATCGTTCTGACCAAGCGCGGCAAGCACCAGGGCCACGACATTCCGATGTGCGGCGTGCCGGTGCATGCGGCGGACGACTATCTGCAGAAGCTGATCGGGCTCGGCCACCGCGTCGCCGTCTGCGAGCAGATCGAGGATCCGGCCGAGGCGAAGAAGCGCGGCTCCAAATCGGTGGTGAAGCGAGACGTGATCCGCCTGGTCACGCCCGGCACCATCACCGAGGACCGGCTGCTGGCGCCTTCGGAATCCAATTTCCTGATGGCGCTGGGACGGGTGAAGGGCGGAGCGGAAAACTCCTATGCGCTGGCGTGGATCGAGTTGTCGACGGGTGTGTTCCGCGTCGCCGAGACGAATGCCGAGGCGCTCGCCGCCGACATTTTCCGGGTCGACCCGCGCGAATTGATCGTGGCCGAGCCGGTGTTCCATGACGAGGAGCTAAAGCCGCTGTTCGACATGATCGGCCGGGTCGCCAGCCCGCAGCCGCCGAGCCTGTTCGATTCGGCCTCGGCGCCCGGCCGCATCGCCCGCTTCTACGGCGTCGCCACGCCGGACAGCTTCGGCACGTTTTCCCGCGCCGAACTGTCGGCGATCTCGGGCATCGTCGCCTATGTCGAGAAGACGCAGAAGGCGGAGCGGCCGCCGCTGTCGCGACCGGAGCGCGAGCAGGCCGGCTCGACGCTGTTCATCGATCCCGCGACGCGGGCCAATCTCGAGCTTTTGCGCACCATGTCGGGCGGCCGCGACGGGTCGCTGATCAAGGCCGTCGACCGGACGGTGACCGGGGCCGGCGCGCGGCTTCTGGCCGACCGGCTGATGTCGCCGCTGACCGATCCGAAGGCGATCAATGCGCGGCTGGATTCGGTGGCGTTCTTCGCCTCCGAAACGCGGCTCTGCGGAGCGCTGCGCGCCTGTCTAAAAGAGGCAGCCGACATGCCGCGCGCGCTGACGCGGCTTGCGCTCAACCGCGGCGGCCCGCGCGACCTCGGCGCGCTGCGCTCCGGCTTCGAGGCGGCGCTTGCGCTCCGGACGCTATTTGCCGACGCCGAGCTGCCGGCGGAACTCAAAGGCGCGCTGGACGCGATCTCGGCGCTGCCGGTGCGCTTCGCCGATCATCTGGGCAGCGCACTCGCCGACGAGCTGCCGCTGCTCAGGCGCGACGGCGGCTTTGTCCGCGCCGGCTACAATGCCGAGCTCGACGAGATGCGGGCGCTGCGCGACGAGGCGCGCAAGGTGATCGCGGCGATGGAGCGCGAACTGATCGATGAGACCGGCATCCGCTCGCTGAAGATCCGGCACAACAATGTGCTCGGCTATTACATCGAGGTGACCGCCAACCATCAGGCGCTGATGATGGGATCGGACGCGGCCAAGGCGCGCTTCATCCACCGCCAGACCATGGCGAACGCCATGCGCTTCACCACCACCGAACTGGCGGAGATGGAGACCAAGATCGCCAACGCCGCCGACCGCGCGCTGGCGATCGAGCTTGGCGTATTCGATGCGCTGACCACCGAGGCGGTCGGCCATGCCGACGCGATCCGCGCCGGCGCGACGGCGCTTGCGGTGCTCGATGTTTCGGCAGCCCTCGCGGTGCTGGCCAGCGCTGAGGCGTGGCGGCGGCCTGTGGTCGACGACAGCCTCGCCTTCGAGATTTCCGGCGGCCGCCACCCGGTGGTCGAGCAGGCGCTGCGGCGCACGGCCGGCGCGCCATTCGTGGCAAACGACTGCGACCTCTCGCCGGAGCAAGGCGACAGGCACGGTGCGACCTGGCTGCTGACCGGGCCGAACATGGGCGGCAAGTCGACCTTCCTGCGCCAGAACGCGCTGATCGCCATCCTTGCCCAGACCGGCTCCTTCGTGCCGGCGAAATCGGCGCGGATCGGCGTGGTCGACCGGCTATTTTCGCGTGTCGGCGCGTCGGACGATTTGGCGCGCGGCCGCTCGACCTTCATGGTCGAGATGGTCGAGACTGCCGCGATCCTCAACCAGGCGGGCGAGCGGGCGCTGGTTATCCTCGACGAGATCGGCCGCGGCACCGCGACCTTCGACGGCCTGTCGATCGCCTGGGCCGCGGTCGAATATCTGCACGAGAAGAATTGCTGCCGGGCGATCTTCGCGACGCATTTCCATGAGATGACAGCGCTCGCCGGCAAGCTCGAACGGCTGCACAACGTCACCATGCGCGTCAAGGAATGGGAAGGCGACGTGGTCTTCCTACATGAGGTCGCCAAGGGCGCGGCCGACCGCTCCTACGGCGTGCAGGTGGCGCGGCTCGCCGGCCTGCCCGCCGCCGTTGTGGAGCGCGCCCGCGCGGTTCTGCACCAGCTCGAAGCCGGCGAGACTTCCGGCAAGGCCGACCGGCTGGTCGATGATTTGCCGTTGTTTTCGGCGGTGGTGAAGCGCGAGGAGCCGAAGCCTGCCAAGCCCGACACGCTTGGCGCCGCGCTATCGACGATCAACCCCGACGAACTCACCCCGCGCGAGGCGCTGGAAGCGCTGTATCGGCTGAAGGAAATGGCGGGGAAGTAGCCGCTGGGCGGCCAGGACGCGGCTCGTCGGGCAGCGTGGCCATCCACCAAACCGGACCGCACTCAATTTTCATTGCCAGGAATTGGGCTATGATTCGATTCGGCGCAGCCCACGCCTCCCCCCTCCGTCGGGAAAGCACAATTCATGCGGGGCCATCCGATTTGTCGAACCGACTGTTCGAGCACCAGGCATAAGGAGGGGTTGCGAAAACTGCTCGCACCAGGAGGTTTTTCGATGAAGCTGTCTGCGCCCGTTTATCATTTGAAACGCAAAGCCAAACTTCTATCCCGTCAGGAAAACGTTCGACTCCACGAAGCGCTCGACCGAATCGCCGCCAAGGAAGGCTTCGGCAGTTGGAGTTTGCTCGCGGCCAAACTATCCGCGACCGTGACCGTCAGCGAACTGTTTGCGAGGCTCGGTCCCGGAGATCTGGTGCTGGTCGGCGCGCGGCCGGGCCAGGGCAAGACCTTGATGAGCCTCGCACTGGCCGTGGAGGCAATGAAATCCGGCGGCCGAAGTGTCTTTTTCACGCTTGAGTACACCGAAAAGGATGTCCTCGATCGTTTTCGTTCTATCGGGGCAGAATTGGCGCATTTCGGCGGGCTGTTCGAATTCGACAATTCCGACGCCATAAGCGCCGATTACATCGTAGAGGCGCTGGATTCGGCTCCGCGCGGCACGCTTGTAGTCATAGACTATCTGCAACTGCTCGATCAGAAGCGTGAAAACCCGGAACTGATGGCTCAGGTTAGCAAGCTGAAGTCGTTTGCCCGGGACAGGGGACTGATCCTCATCTTTATTTCCCAGATCGATCGGTCATACGATCCGTCGACGAAGCCGTGTCCCGATATCGACGACGTGCGGTTGCCGAACCCGCTGGATTTGTCGCTGTTCAACAAGACGTGCTTCCTGAACAATGGCGAGATTCGGCTCCAGGCAGCGAGCTAGGAATCCAGTTCGGTCCAACAACTCGCGGGCGGCACCGGTCGCCCGCGAATTGTCGGAATGCAATGACTCAGGTCAACAACAATAACCCGCCGCTATATCGGCTGACCAGCGATCAACTCGCCCACGATCATCTCTGACTTATTGTTTCATTTTGATTCAAAACGTGTTCCGCTGTCATGGAACAAACAGGAACTTGCCGCATTTGCCGCCCCATTTTGCCTGCTAGCTGCCCCTTCATCTATCAACGGGGCAAACGGACATAATGATCAAAAAAGGGGCCGCGACTGCCGCGGCAATGCTGGCGGCCGGGCTGATGCTTGCCGCTTCCACGGGTTCGGCATCGGCGCAATGCGGCGGCGCATCCTGGTACGCACTCCATTCCAAGACCGCGTCGGGCGAACGCATGAATCCAGCCGCCATGACCGCTGCTCATCGCAGCCTGCCTTTCGGCACCAAGGTCAAGGTCACCAACAAGAAGACCGGCAAGAGCGTCGTCGTCCGCATCAACGATCGCGGTCCCTTCATCAAGGGTCGGGTGATCGACGTTTCCAAAGGCGCGGCGCAGAAACTCGGCTTCATCAAGTCCGGTCATACGTCGATCTGTTTCGATCGGCAGGGCTAGCCTGCTGCTGGGCGCAGCAGCCTTCATCAATTTTCGCCCTCCCTCAGCTTTGCGGCAGCGCCGCCCCTCACCCTTACCCTCTCCCCGTGAAGAACGGGGAGAGGGGGCGTCACCGTTGATGCCAGTCTCCAACGCCGGCGATTGGCTACGACGCGGGTGTCTCCCTCTCCCTGTTCTTCACGGGGAGAGGGTGAGGGTGAGGGTGAGGGGCAGCACAAGCGGGGTAGGTTATCGCACCAGCCGGTTCGCCGCGGTTTCGGCCATCGCGTCGGCCAGGCCGAGCCGCCATTGCGAGCGGCAATAGGCGCGGAAGTCGAAGCAGGGCAGGCCGGGGCACACCTCGAATTCGATGAGATGCACCGTGTCGTCCTCCTCGACGCGGAAATCGAGCGAGAACACGTCGCGAAGGCCGAACGCCGGCATCAGCCGGGCGGCGATATGCCGAATCCTTTCATCGGCGAGCGGCTGGCTGGCAGCCACTGGCGCGAGATCCGGCTCCTCGTATGAGCCCTGCATTCTGGCGCTCGCGCCGGTCTCGCCATAGAGCGCGAGGCTGTCCTCCATCGTCTGGAAGTCGCCGCCTGAATCGACGAACGTAATGCCCAGCGCTTCGACGCCGGTTTCCGGCGTCAGTCCGAGGAAGCTTGCCCTGACATTGCGCCCCTTCACGTAGGGCTGCACGACGACGTCGTCTCGATAGGCGGCGAAGACCCGGCGGCTGAGTTCCAGCGCCTGGTTGAGATTTTCACAGCGCGAATCCGGCCAGATGCCTATCTTGGCTCCGAGCCGGTTCGGCTTGACGAACCAGCCTGAGGCCGAGGCCGGCGGCTCGGCCAGCCAGACGCCGTTCCGCGCAAGGCCGCTTTGCGGCACCGGCAGGCCGAGCGAATGCAGCACCGCGCCGGAGCGGAATTTGTCCTGGCAGAGCGTGAACAGGGAATCATCCGAGCCGATCGTCGGCAGGCCATTGAGGCGGGCAAGCGCCGGACCGGCGCTGCCGCGGAAATAGGCGATGCCGTCGCTGAGCGTCCAGACAATTGTGCGCGCAGGATCGCAGCGCGGCAGCATTGCCGCCGCTTGGTCGAGTTCCACTGGCTTAAAGTCCAAGCCGCGCGCGGCGCAGGCTCGCTCGACCCCGCCGAACTCCAGCGCCAGGTCGGTGCATTGCGCGAGATAGGAGGAAATCTCCAGCGCCTGTCGCTCGGCAAATCCCTGCACCGCCAGCCGCGCGCGGCAGGCCTGCTCCGGTTCGTAGATCAGCACCAGGCGCGGGCGGGCCATGTCAGTTCAGATCGACACTTTCGGCTCGAAGCGACCGCGCACGGGCAAGTCGATGAGGAAGGTCTTGCCGGCATGCGGGTCGGCGCGGCGCGCCTCGGCGTTCAAGCCTTTCCACGCTGAGGTGACGACGATCCGCGACGCATCCGGCCCTGCAAAAGCCGGGCAGGAGGACTGGCTGGCGGGAATAGGGATCGACCGCAAACGCCTGCCTTCGGGCGACCACGCATCGACGGAACCTGCGCCCCAGCGCGCATTCCACAACACGCCATCTGCATCGACCACGGAGCCGTCGATCCAGCCATCCTGGCCCCGCCAGTCGAGGAAGATTGCAGGCTCGCCCGAAGGCATGCCGGTGAGCGGATCGCAGGCGACCCGTAGGAGCAGGCCGGAAGGCGTGTCGGTGAAATAGGCGGTCGCGCCGTCCGGCGAGAAGCAGATCGAATTGGGGATCGCGATGTCGGGATAGAGCAGGCGGATCTCGCCGGCGCGGAACCAGTAGATCGCGCCACCCTTGGGGCCCTCTTTCTTGGGCATTGTGCCGATCCACATGGCGCCGGACGGATGCACCCGCGAATCGTTGGAGCGCGTCAGCGGATTGTCGGCTTCGAGCGGCGTGTGCAGCGTCAGCGCGCCGGTGCTGATGTCGCGGATGTGCAGTCCGTTCTCTGCGACCAGCAACTGCCGGCCCGCGTCGACGATCGCGATGGCGCTGGCCATGAAGGGCAGGTCGTGCGCGATCGTTGCGCCGTCCGGGAACGCCTTCTCCATGAGCTTGCGGCCGACAATGTCGAACCAGAACAGCTTGCCGCTGCCGGGATCGTAGGACGGCCCCTCGCCGAGTTCGCAGGCGACATCGGAGAAGATCGAGATGGCGGACTCAGCCATGGGAGGTCTTTCCGAAAGCGGCGCGCCAGGCGCTGACCGCTGCCACGGCGCGTTCGCGTACAGCCGCCACGCTCGTGCCGGGAGCAAACAGGCTGGAGCCGAGGCCAAAGGTCCGCACGCCGATCTTTGCATAGTCGGCGAAGTCCTTGTCCGAGACGCCGCCGACGGCGCCCACCACGGCATCGGCGGGCAGCACCGCCATGATGGCGGCGATGCCTTTTGGCCCGAGCGCGCTCGCCGGGAAAAATTTCAGCGCCGATGCGCCGAGGCGCAGCGCCTGGAATGCCTCGCTGGGCGTGAACACGCCGGGCATGGTGACCAAGCCGTGATGCGCGGCGCGGTGCATGACGGCGGCGTCTATATTGGGGCTGACCAGCAGCCGGCCGCCGGCATCGGCGAGCCTGTCGACCTGTTCAGCCGTAAGCACTGTGCCGGCCCCGAGCAATGCTGAAGGCGGCAACGCCGATACGATGCGCTCTATCGAGGTGAATGGGTCGGGCGAGTTGAGCGGCACCTCGATCGCCTCGATGCCAGCCTCGAACACCGCCGAAGCCATGTCGACCGCCTCTTCGGGGCGCAGACCGCGCAGGATAGCTACCAAGCCATGAGCGAGCTTTGGAAAGGCTGCGGATGCGGTCATGCGGTTGCTCCCGCAGGCTCGGCCATGCCGAGATGGACCGCCGCAGCAAAGAGGCCGGCGCGCACCGCCTCGTCAGCCTCGACGGGATGGAACTCGAGGCCGGCAAGGCCAAGCGCTGCCTCGTAGAGCGGGCGCAGAGCCCCTGACGCGACCAGGACGACAGGTGCGCCATGCCTGGCGAAACGGCCGGATGCGGAGGCGACTTCCGCCCCGATCAGCAGGCCGGACAATGCGGCGGCCGCCTGGATTGGCTGGAGGTCGAGTAGCAGGGTCGAGGCGCGGATCCGGAACAGGCGGGCGTTGACATCGCCCGGCTCGGTAAGACTTTCCTCGCACCAGCGCCGGAACAGCGGGGCCGAGGCGGAGACGGAGTGGGATTCCGCGCCGAGCGAGTGGCTGAGGATCGAATGGCCTGCCAGCACGGAGAACAGTTCGCCGGTCATGTAGGTGGCGAATCCGGCGATGGAGCCCTCGGCTATCTCGACCCATTTGGAATGCGTGCCCGGCATACAGACCGTGTGAGTATCGGAGCCGAGCAGGCGGGCGATACCGGCAAGCTGGGTTTCCTCGCCGCGCATCACATCAGGCGATGCCGGATCGCGCTGGGCGACGCCCGGCATGATGCGGACGTCGCGCCGCGAACCGGGAATGGGAGCGGCGCCGCCAAAAATGCCCTGCATGGAAGCGGGCACGTAGACATAGGGCGCTTCGACCCAGCCCTGGCGCGAGCCCGCCATGCCGCAGATGATCGCCGGCAGATCGGCCGGTGCGCCCATCGCCGCCAGATGCCCTTCGAGGATGCGCGCAAAGCCGTCCGGTCGCGCGGCGAGCATGCCCTCGTCGCTGCGGCGCTCGGCGAGAACGCAGCCAGCCTCGTCGAGCAGCCAGATGCGCAGGCGCGACGTTCCCCAGTCGACGGCGGCGATGCGGGCGCTCACAGGTAGCCACCGTCGACGATCAGGGTCTGCGCGGTCAGCATGAGCGAGGCGTCCGAGGCCAGGAACAGGCAGGGACCGACCATGTCCTCGGGTTTCATAACCTCTCGGATGCACTGATTGGCGACATGCGCCGAAAGCGCTTCGTCGGTCACCCAGAGGGCGCGCTGGCGTTCGGTGATCACCCAGCCGGGCGCGATGGCGTTGACGCGGATGCCGTCCGGGCCGAGCTTTCCGGCAAGGCCCTTGGTCAGCCCGATGATGCCCGCCTTGGCGGCCGTGTAGGACGGCATGTCGGGATGGTTGATGAGGAAGGAGGTCGAGGTGAAGTTGATGATGGAGCCGCGGCCGGCTGCCTTCATGCCCGGCGCAACTGCCTGGGCGGTGAAGAAATGCGGGCGCAGATTGATGGACTGGTTCTCGTCCCAATAATCGGGGGTGACATCCTCGACGGCATGGCGCTGGTCGAAGGCGGCGTTGTTGATCAGCACCGTCACCGGGCCATGCGCGGCTGCCGCGCGGGCCACGGCAGCGCGCAGCGCCTCGATGTCGCGCAGATCGCAATTCAGGAACAGCGGCCGCGCGCCGGCGCTTTTCTCGAGTGCGTCGCACAGCGCCTCGCTGGCCGCATCGGCGATGTCGATGAAGGCGACCTTGCAGCCCTGCAGCGCGAAGCCTTCGGTGAGTGCGGCGCCTATGCCCGATCCGCCGCCGGTGATGAGGACCGATGCGCCCTCGAGGTCGGGAAATCTGGCCGATGGCATCATGGCGATCTGCTCCGTGCGCTGCGCCGCTGGTTTAGCAGAAACGCACTCCCGTTCAAGGCAGCGATGCCGTCTATCGTGGGGAGCTAGATCGCCTTGGCGCGGAGCGCGCCGCGGAAGGTGTCGCGCAGATAGCCGAGCGTTGCGTCCGCATCGACCGGCTTGCCGAAGAAATAGCCCTGCCCGCCGCCGCAGCCGAATTCGACCAGCCTGTCGGCCTGCGCCTCCTCCTCGATGCCCTCGGCGACCACCTCCATGCCAAGGCCCTCGCACATGGCCAGGATGGCGCGGATGATGTGTTCGGACGGGCGGTCGTCAAGGATGGACGAGACGAAGGCGCGGTCGATCTTGAGCTTGTCGAAATGGAATTCGCGCAGGCGCCCGAGCGAGGACTGCCCCGTGCCGAAATCGTCGAGCGACACCCGGATGCCGCAGCGGCGCAGGTCATCGACGATCTTCTCCGCCGAGGCAGGGTCGGTCATCAGGCCGGTCTCGGTGATCTCGATTTCCAGGCGGCGTGGATCGAAGCCGGTGCGATCGAGGATCGCCAGTATGTGCAGGCCGGTGTTCTGGTCGACGAGCTGCGACGGCGACAGGTTGAACGACAGGAAGAGGTCGCTCGGCCAGTTGCGGGCGGCCTCCGTCGCCTTGCGCAGCACCAGCTGCGACAGCGGCCCGATGATGCCGCGCTCCTCGGCGATAGGAATGAACACGGCCGGCGAAACGAAGCCGAGGTCGCGGTCGGTCCAGCGCGCCAGCGTCTCGAAGCCGATCGTGCGGCGGTCCTTCAGGTCCACTATCGGCTGGAAATGCGGTTCGACTTCGCCGGCCGAGACGGCGCGGCGCAGCGCCTGCTCGATGCGTGTCACGCGTTTGGCCGCTTCCTCCATCTCGCGCGTATAGACGACGACGCGGCCGCGGCCCGAACGCTTGGCGTGGTAAAGAGCGGTCTCGGCCTTGTTGACCAGTACTTCCGTCGTCTCGTCGCCGGAAGAAAACAATGAACAGCCGACCGATGCGGACAGTCTGGCGGTGCGCTCGCCGACATCGTAGGGCGCCGAGAGTATCTCGATCAGCATCTTCGCCTTTTCGGCCGCGGCGTCTTCCGAAAACACCATCGGATAGAGGAAGGCGAATTCATCAGCGCCTATGCGGGTCACGGCGGAGTGGCCGTCCATGGAAGCGCGCAGCCGCATGGCGACCTGGACGAGAATGTCGTCGCCGGCCTTGCGGCCGAAAAGATCGTTGATCGGCTTGAATCCGTCCAGGTCGAGAATGCCGACGGTGAAGGGCGCTGGATCCTCGGCGCGATCGCTGATCAGGCGGTCGACCTTGTCGTAGAAGCGCCTGTCGTTGCCGAGACCGGTCAGCGGGTCGGTGAAGGCAAGATCGGAGCTGTCTCTGGTCTGGCCGAGGCCGAAAGGCGGCTTCATCTGTATTCCTGGCTTTTACAATGTGCCGAGACCATGGCAGCAAACCGTTTAGGAAACGTATCCCGGGCAGCGGCGTTTTGCTGGCAAATGCCGGCCTTGAACTGACGTAGGGTCAGGATGAGTTCAGTTCCGGGCTCGCACCTGGTAAAGCCGGAGCGGCGTCGGCGCTGGCGGCCAATATCATGGGGGATTCCCGCCGCACCACCTTTTGATGCTAGGATCAAAATGTCTCGATTGGCAGGCCGCGGCCAAGCCTGTACATGCTTCATCGCCAACGCACCGACGCCGGAGACCTAGCATGCCGCTCGATATCGCCCTGCAGATGGACCACATCTCGACCGTGTCGATCGCCGGCGATACGAGCTTCGCGCTTGCGCTCGAAGCGCAGCGGCGCGGCCACCGGGTGTTCCACTATACGCCCGACCGGCTGTCGATGGCCGGCGGCCGGGTGTTCGCCCGCATAGAGGAGCTTCAGGTCCGCGACGAGAAGGGCAATCACTTCACGCTCGGCGAACCGGTGCGCACCGACCTTTCGGAAATGGACGTCATCCTGCTTCGCCAAGACCCGCCCTTCGACATGAACTACATCACGACGACGCATATTCTGGAGCGCATCCATCCGAAGACGCTGGTGGTCAACGACCCGGCCTGGGTGCGCAACAGCCCGGAAAAAATCTTCGTCACCGAATTTCCCGACCTGATGCCGGAAACGCTGATCACCAAGGACGTGCGCGAGGTCGACGCCTTCCGCAAGGAGCACGGCGATATCATCGTCAAGCCGCTCTACGGCAATGGCGGCGCGGGCATCTTCCATCTGCACGAGGCCGACCGCAACCTCGCCTCGCTGCTTGAAATGTTCGCGCAGATGTTCCGCGAGCCGTTCATCGTGCAGCGCTACCTGAAGGAGGTGCGCGCCGGCGACAAGCGCATCATTCTGATCGACGGCGAGCCGGTGGGAGCGATCAACCGCGTGCCGGCCGAGCACGATTCGCGCTCCAACATGCATGTCGGCGGCCGCGCCGAGAAAACCGCACTGACCGAACGCGAACGCGAAATCTGCGCCCGCATCGGACCTTCGCTCAAGGAGCGCGGCTTCATCCTCGTCGGCATCGACGTGATCGGCGACTACATGACCGAGATCAACGTTACCTCGCCGACCGGGATACGCGAGGTGAAGCGGTTTGGCGGCGCCGACATAGCGGCGCTGTTCTGGGACGCCGTCGAGGACAAGCGACGCTAGCGCGGCATGTTCTCGCGGCCACAACCGGCTGCAATCGCGATGCAGCCTGTGCGTTCATTTTGTTCCTGCCTTGTTCTTGCTTTGGGCTGGCGATTATATCTTTGACAAACCCATAGCCAGAGCAAGGACGAATTGATATGAGTGGTACATGGACAAACGCATCACGGTCGCCTTTTGGGCTATTGATATTCTGCTGTTGGCGGGGCCGTTCGTGATGCCCGGCATTCCAATCGAAGTGGCGTGGTTTGCGGTCGTGATGGCTGTTGGCATGCTTGTTTACTCGCTGTTCCCACGTAGATTTCTTCCCAAGCGATGGCGGGGCGAATCGCCTAGCTTTGACACAGGAAAGCACCCAATGACCAAGGCAACGCTTCTCGGCCTGAAACCAGGGGCCAAGATCGACGGGCTAAAGATGGATGGCAATGTGATCGAAGGTTACGACCAAGCCAGCCTAGCCGAACTTGAAAGCGGCGCGGAAATCAAGGATGGCGTAGCCACCAAGAACGAAATTCGCCGCACAGCCAAGAAGGCCGACAAAAGTTAGACCGCAAGCGACGTAGTGAGGGCGGTAGTCGTCAGCCACTTCGAGTCAACCGATATCAAGGGCGGTCGCTTATCCTCTACAGGCGGCGTCCATCCGCTTACGTAGTGACGCAGTTTTTGCGGCTCGCGCGCTTCTGGTTGGGGCGCTCTGTGAACTTCTGCCCGCCGAGGCTCTGTTGCGGCAACGTGGTTCCCTTCGAGGGAAAGGTCGTGATTCCATCCGGATACCTCCACCGCCGGGCGGCCTGAGTCATCGCGAATCGTACAATCGTGGATCTTCGTCCCCCGCGTTCCTTGCAGATGCGCCAGTTGGCCACCATTGACGGTGAAGCCGGAGATGGTGCTGTCTAGGCAATGCTTAAGCTCAATCGCAACGAAGCTCATTTCTTCCGGCTCCCTTTGCGAGATGGCTTTCCCTGTTGGACAGGGGGCGGTGCTTTTGCGATCTTCTTCAACGCACGGTCAAAGGCTTCCTCGGACTGGTCGGTTTCCAGTTCGCGGGCGGCTTCGCGGAACTTGTCTATTTGATTGGGTGTTTCAGTCGAAGGCGCTTTTGTCTTTTTCATCGTTCTTGGTTTCCTCTTCGTCCGCCGCGCGGCCAATCAGGTCCATTATGCTTGGCTGCTCGGTTACCATGTCGGACATAACGTAGCCTTGGCCTGCTATGTTGGTGAAGCGCTCCTTCTCCCTCCAAAGGATGGTCCCGAGATAGCGTGGCTTGTCTTCACTGTGCAGTTCGACGCCGGCACTTTCCAACCGTGATACGATTTCCGAGCGCGTTAAGGGATGGCCAGCCCCTCGAATCACTCGCTCAGCCAAGTCCGCGATTTCGGGGGGGCGGAGCCGCCGGCTGGCTCGGGGATTCACAAGTTTCTTGTTTCCTCCTACAGGTGAATCACCCGTATCGGGTTCAATCTGTTCTTCTTCTGATCCAGAAAAGCGCTGGTAAAGGGCCAGGAACGAATTGATTTGGGCCAACTCCCTTTCAATTTCTTCCTTCCTTTTCAATGCGTTATCGTACGCACGATCCATGGATGCCTCCTTCGTATGTCGGAGACGTATCACGGCGTAGCGCGGGCAGCAAGGGAAGGACTCGTTAACCATATTTTGACGTGCGCGAGACGCTCGCCGGCTTGTGCGGTGTGTCCAAGAACCGTATATTGAAATGCGCGAGTCACAGAAACGCGCCACAAGGAGTTCTCTGATGCGAAGAGTGTAAGCCTCGACGCCACGTCCACCGGCCAATCGAGTGTGACTAACGAAGAAGGCCGATACCGCGGGTAACGGTAATCGGCCTTCGTGGTGGTCAAGTAACCGAAATAGCGGCGCTAGCCGCTGCGGTCCTTTCGCTTCCAATGAAAGAATCGCACTTCTAGCGCCTCTTTTCAAGGCCCCTCGCCTGAAAGAGGTGAAGAATGGTTTGGGTGAACCCCTACCAGCGCTTCCGCTTTGGCCGCATCGAATCTGTCTGCGGCCACTTCCGTAGCCGCTAATCAGGCGATGGCGGCGTAGCCGCTCAGCCTGTCCGATCAACCCGACTCGCCCGGAGCATCACGCTCCCGGCTTTTTCTTTCGCTTTTCGTATTGCCATAGCGGCAACTTCAACTGGACCGGCTTTCGGTAGTGATCGGCCTTAGACTGCAACAGGTCTGCGATAGGTGAGGCGGCGGCCAGCGGCACCCTTAAGAGCAAGGGCGGAACGTTCCTGATCTTCAACGCCAAGCGCCGAACGATTGGAATAGCGGAAGTCAAATTCGGCCAGATAGCGGTGCAGGTGGTGTTCGGCGCAATGCTGATACACGCCCTTCATGCCGCGCTTGAAGATCGAATAGAAGCCTTCGACAGTGTTGGTGTTGATGCCGCCAGCCTTGCCGTATTCGCCTTTGCCGTGCTCGACAGAACCGTGCATGGCGAACGTCTTGCCGACCGTGACGTACTGGCGGGCCTCGTCGGTCATGAATGCGCTTTCCTTGGCGATGTTCGCGTTGACGATAGGCACAACGCGGGCAACCGCCGTAGTGTCGATATGGAAGGAACGGGCGATGCCACCGCGCTCGACAAGCGTCAGAACGATATTCTTGTGCGCCGTGCCCTTGTTGATCGGAACGTCCGCGAGACGACCGATATAGGTTTCGTCAGCCTCAACGGTCTTGCCGTTGCCGCCCATGGGCGTGAAGTCATCGGAGCGCATGGCTTCACGGATGCGATGCGACAGGAACCACGCGGTCTTGTAGGTGCATTCCAGAACGCGGTGAAGCTGATGGCTGCTGATGCCCTTCTTGCTGGAGCACATGAGGTGGATTGCCTGTAGCCACTTGTGCAGCGGCAGGTGGCTTTCCTCGAAGATCGTGCCCATGCGAACCGTGAACTGCGAACGGCAGGCGGCGCACTTGTACAGGCCATGGCGCTCAACGCCTTGCGGGTGCTTCTTGGAACCCTTCGAACGGACGCCGACCAGCTTGTAGTGCTTGTCCATGGAACCGCACTTCGGGCACACCGGACCCTGCGGCCAAAGCATCGCCTCGACGTGTTCGAAGGCTGCGGCTTCGTTATGGAAATAGGGCTTGGACAGGACGGACATGGTTGGTTCCCTCAACGTCCCATCAGATTACGTTAGGGCTATGGGTTTGTCAAAGATATAATCGCCTTTGGGCTGAGATCTGTGCTTGTCTGACGCAGGGTCAGTTGTGACCAGGCTGCGCGGGGCGCGGAGCAAGCTCGGGGGACGGCATGGTTTCGCGCGTACGCACTGTCGCGTTTCAGGGCATCGAGGCTGTTCCGGTCGATGTCCAGGTGATGGTCGCCCCGGGCAAGGTCAACATGCATATTGTAGGGCTGCCGGACAAAGCGGTGGCCGAGAGCCGAGAGCGGGTGCAGGCGGCGCTGCATGCGTCCGGCCTTTCGATGCCTTCGAAGAAGGTGACCGTCAATCTGGCGCCGGCCGACCTGCCCAAGGAGGGCAGCCACTACGATCTGCCGATCGCGCTTGGACTGATGGCGGCGCTCGGCGCGATACCTGGCGACGCGCTGGCGGACTATGTCGTGCTCGGCGAATTGTCGCTGGACGGGACGATCACGGCGGTGTCGGGCGCGCTGCCGGCGGCGATCGGCGCCAATGCCGACGGCAAGGGGCTGATCTGCCCGGCGGCATCCGGGCCGGAAGCCGCCTGGGCCGGCGCCGAGATAGACATTCTGGCGCCGCGCAGCCTGATCGCCATAGCCAATCATTTCCGCGGCACGCAGGTGCTGACGCGGCCGGTTGCGAGCGTACACGCGCCTGCCCGCGATTTGCCGGATCTCGCCGACATAAAGGGCCAGGAGACCGCCAAGCGGGCGCTCGAGGTGGCCGCGGCCGGAGGCCACAATCTCCTGATGGTAGGACCGCCCGGTTCCGGCAAATCGATGCTCGCGCAGCGCCTGCCGTCGATCCTGCCGCCGCTCAGCCCTCGCGAGCTGCTGGAAGTGTCGATGATCGCCTCGATCGCCGGGGAACTGAGCGGCGGCAAGCTAACCGACCGTCGCCCATTTCGCGCGCCGCACCATTCCGCCTCGATGGCCGCGATGGTCGGCGGCGGCCTGCGCGTCCGGCCCGGCGAGGTTTCGCTGGCGCACAACGGCGTGCTGTTCCTCGACGAATTTCCGGAGTTCTCGCCGCAGGTGCTGGATTCGCTGCGCCAGCCGATCGAGGCCGGTGAATGCATGATCGCGCGCGCCAATCACCGCGTCACCTATCCGGCGCGCATTCAGCTCATCGCCGCGATGAACCCGTGCCGCTGCGGCATGGCCGGCGAGCCGGGCTATCGCTGCGCGCGCGGGCCGCGCTGCCAGACCGACTATCAGGCACGCATCTCCGGCCCGCTGCTCGACCGCATCGACCTGCGCATCGAGGTGCCGGCGGTGTCGGCGTCTGACCTGATCCGGCCGGCGAGGGCCGAATCCAGCGAAGCGGTCGCGGCGCGCGTGGCGATGGCGCGCGCCATTCAGCAGCAGCGATTCGCGCGGCTCGGACCGCAGGCGCCGACAACCAACGCCCATTGTGCCACCGCGACGATCGAGGAGATCGCCGCGCCCGACGCGCATGGTCTCGCGCTGCTGCGCGACGCGAGCGAGAAACTCGGCTTTTCGGCACGCGCCTATCACCGGGTGCTGAAAGTGGCGCGGACGCTTGCCGACCTCGACGCCAGCGAGACCGTCGGCCGCATCCATCTGGCGGAGGCGATCTCATACCGGATCGCGGGCGAAAGGCTGGCTCAGGCGGCGTGAGCGGCGGGTGGCCAAGTCCCGGACGGTTGGTACCGTCTCGCCGAGGGGGTCGGGCAGGAGGTTGGGGGTAGGGCGGCAGCGACACGACCAAAGAGTGAGGGCGCAACAAGCCACCAGAGCATGCGCCCGAGCCCCGGCTTGGTTCGGAGGGCATGGCCGGATTCAAATCTCGGCGGCTGATTCATCCGCTGAAGTCGGTATGGGACCCAGACTGGCAATGGCGGCCTTATCCAAAGCCGAAGACTTTTCGCGGTTCACACCTCGGGCATGTTCGCGAACCGGTGGCGGCCTGCGTCGGGCCGGCAGCCCTCCCACAAGCCCGCTCGGCAGAACGACAGCCGTACGTAGAACCAGATGGCAGGCTTGTTAAGCGGAACGCTACTGCACCGAACCGACCAGCGGGGCCTGGCCTTCGCGGATGCTGACCCAGCGCCCGGTGTGGTCGCTCGCCTGCCGCTTCAGGAAGCGGTAGCCGGTATTGTCCCATCCGCGCACGACATTGGAGAGGTTGTCGAGGATGAAGTCGCCCTTGTCGGTGCGCACGGTCAGGATGGCATGGCCTTCGCCGTCGGCTTTGCGCACGACGGTGATGAGCAGGTTCGAAAGCGAGAGTCCCCGCGCCTTCAGGGTGCGGCGCTTCTCGAGCACATAGTCCTCGCAGTCGCCGACGTCCTTCGGATAGGCCCAGACCTCGTCCTTGCCGAAAATGTCGAAGTCATTCATCGGGCGTATGGCGCGGTTGACCGCTTCATTGACGTCCACCAGAATTTTCCAGAGCGCGCCGGTCATCTTTTCCGGGCCTAGATCGCGCGTCCGGATGGCGCATTCGGCCGGCTGCACCTTGCAGAATTCGTAGTGGCCGATCGGCTGGGAAGTCAGGCCGCCGGTCAGCATCGGCGCCCCAGCAAGCGCCGGGCTTGCATAGCAGCCGATCATCGCCGCCACAGAGAATATTCCGGCGCGCAGCGTTGCGCGCCGCGCCTTTGCAGTGGAGTCCATGCCCGTTTGCCCCGCTTTTTTTTATTAATGAAAGGTTAAGGGCGATTTGCGGGATATGTCAATTCACGCATCTGGCTGATTATCCGGATGGTTACCGTTGCGCGGCGAGCGCGACGAATTTGCAACAGAAAGAGCGCGAGAATTTACAACCAGGCGAGGCTTAGCCTTTAGCCGCCCGCACGAGGCGCGGCCGGGCAGGCGCCCGGTTCTCACGCCCATAGCTGGTTATGAAATCCGCGATGCGCGGAACGATCTCGGCGCGGAAGCGCGAGCCGTTGAAGACGCCGTAGTGCCCGACCGCCGGCTGCATGTAGTGGGCGCGCATATCGGCCGGGATGTTGACGCAGAGGTCGTGCGCGGCCCTGGTCTGGCCGATGCCCGATATGTCGTCGTTTTCACCCTCGATCGTCAGCAGCGCCACGTTGCGGATCGCGGCCGGATCGACCGGCACGCCGCGATGCGTCATCTCGCCCTTGGGCAGGGCATGGCGAACGAACACGGTGTCGACGGTCTGCAGGTAGAATTCGGCCGTCAGGTCCATGACCGCGAGATATTCGTCATAAAAATCGCGGTGCTTCTCGGCGCTGTCGCCATCGTTCTTCACGAGATGCATGAAGAAATCCTTGTGCGCCGTGATGTGGCGGTCGAGGTTCATGCTCATGAAGCCGGAGAGCTGCAGAAAGCCGGGATAGACCTCGCGGGTGAAGCCCGGGACCGGCCACGGCACCTGCATGATTGCGTTTTCACGGAACCAGTCGACGCCCTTTTCCTCGGCGAGAATGTTGACGGCGGTCGGGTTGCGGCGCGTGTCGACCGGTCCGCCCATCAGCGTCATCGTCGAGGGCGCGTGGCGGTCGCCGCGCGCCTCCATGATCGCCGCGGCGGCGAGTACCGGGACCGAAGGCTGGCAGACAGCCATGACGTGGGTGTCGGGCCCGAGCGCGTGCAGCATGTCGATGATGTAATCGATGTAATCGTCGAGATCGAAGCGGCCCTCCGACACCGGCACCATGCGCGCATCGGTCCAGTCGGTGATGTAGACATCGGCATGCGGCATCATCGCCTCGACCGTGCCGCGCAGCAGCGTCGCGTAATGGCCGGACATCGGCGCGACGATCAGAAGCTTCGGATCGGGTCGGCGGCGCGCTGGGACCGCGCGCTCGAAATGGATCAGATCACAGAACGGCCGCGACCAGACGATCCTCTCCGTCACCGGAACGGTCTTCCAGTCGACGACAGTCTCGTCAAGACCGAAGCCCGGTTTGCCGTAGCGGCGCGTGGTGCGCTCGAAGAGCTCGGCGGTCGCCGCGACCGACCGGCCCCAATGCGTGTGGGAGAGGGGATTGAGCGGGTTGGTGTAGAAGAGCTTTACGGCGTCGGCATAGGCCCTGAAGGGCTGCACGGCGGCGTGATTCATCTCGTACAGCTGGTAAAACATCAATACCCCGTCGCCGTCGATTTCCGAATTGGCCGGCCTTGAGGCCGGCTCTGATCATTAGGCAACGAAGTTAACAACCTTTTGCTGCGTCGCAATACGTCACGCCGCGTTATTTATTCTCATCCTTTCGTCTAAGCTGTTGAAAACCGCGCGATAACGCAATTCGCGCGCGGTCCGCACCTTTTGCGCTGCAAAATAGCGGGCCGAGGAGGCACTCTTCAGGCGCCTTCGACCAGCACGATCTCGCCGTCGGCGAATCGCTGCCTGATTGCCTTGGCTGCCTGGTATTCCGGCGAATTGTAGCAATCGCGGGCGGCGGCGAGGGATGGAAACTCGATGACAACGTTGCGCGCCCGCGCCGTTCCCTCCGCCGCTTCATGAGCGCCGCCGCGCACCAGGAAAACCGCGCCGAAGCGGTCGAAAGCCGGCTTCGCCGCCGCGACATAGCCTTTGTAGCCTTCGGGGTCGCGGACATCCACGCGCGCGATCCAGTATCCCTTCGGCATCTTTTCCTCCCAGATAAATTGGCGGCCGGCCGGCTCAGCCCCGGTCCATTTCCTCGAGAATAGCCCGCGCGGCGGCGCGCCTGTCAACCGAGGCGACGATCGGCCTGGCGACGACGAGGTGGCTTGCGCCGGCGCGAATGGCGTCGCGCGGCGTGACGACGCGCTTCTGGTCGCCATGGTCGCTGCCGGCGGGACGAATGCCCGGCGTGACCACCGCAAGCTCCGGGCCGACGATCTTACGCGCCGCCGCGGCCTCGCCGGCCGAGCAGACGACGCCGCCCATGCCGGCGGCCAGCGCCTGTTCGGCGCGGCGGAGCACCAGAGTGTGCGGGTCGTATTCGTAGCCCGCCTCGATCAAGTCCGCCTCGTCCATCGAGGTCAGAACAGTGACGCCGAGCAGGCAGAGGCCGGTCCCCTTGGCCGCCCCGACCGCCGCACGCATCGCCTTGGGATAGGCATGCAGCGTAAGCATCGTAACGCCCATCCGGGCGATGTTCTCGACACCCTTGGCGACGGTGTTGTCGATGTCCAGGAGCTTCATATCGAGGAACACCTTCGTGCCGCCGGCCGCCAGTTCGCGGGCGAGGTCCAGCCCGCCCGCGAAAGCAAGCTGGTAGCCGATCTTGTAGAAGGAGACGACGCCGTCGAGTTCCTCGACCACCTTGCGCGCCTCGGCCACGGTCGGCACGTCGAGGCCGACGATCAGGCGGTCCCGCATCAGGTTCCCGGTCATCCGAATTCTCCTGTGAAGGTCTCGACCGGCGTCCAATCGCACAGAAGGCGGCGATCGGAAAGCCGGAATGCAAAGATATTGCCGCCGCGCGGCGGCTGGTCGCCGGAGCGGGAAATGGCCAAGCCGGCGAGATGGCATTTCAGCAGAGTGCCGACCGCGCCGTGCCCGACAAAGGCGATGGGGCGTTCGGGCGGCCAGCCTTCAAGGGCGGCGTCGAAGGCCGCGACGATGCGGGCCTGTGCGTCGACCGCGCGCTCCCAGCCGTGAAAGCTCCTTTGCGGATTGGCGAAGAACCAGTCGGCGGCCTTCTCGAACTCTGGCGGCGGCAGAAAGCCAGTCGCCGAGCGGTCGTTTTCGCCCATTTCCGCAGCGGTCCGGAATTCGACGCCGGCGGCCTCGGCGAGTATCGCCGCCGCTTCCTTCGCCTTGCGCTCGGCGCTCGAGACGACACCGGCGAGCGAGCGCACCCATGGCCGCTGCCGGATTGCGAGAAGGCGGGTGCGGCCGGTCTCCGACAATCCCCATTCCGGGACGGGAATCGACGCGTCGACCAGAACCTGCGGATGGGTCAGATAGACGCCGATCACTTGTCGGCCCGGAGCGACATCATTTTCGCCCGTTCGATCAGCGTCCGCACGACGGTCTCCATCCGGCGGCGCAACTGCTCGTCCTTGAACTGCCCGTCCTCGTCGAAGGCGTCCTTCGCACCCGGCACCGAGCATTGCGGGGTGATGATCTCGACGCCGCAATTCATCAGCACCGAACGCAAATGATAAAGGCCGCGCGCCCCGGCGAAATTGCCGTCGGAAGACGAGCACAGCGCAGCTACCTTGCCGGCATAGGGCTTGAACGGGCGACCTCCATCCTTGTGGATACGGCTGACCCAGTCGATCGTGTTCTTGAGCAGCGGCGGAATGGAGGAATTGTATTCGGGGCTGGCGATCAGCAATCCGTCATGGGAGGCGATGAGACGCGCCAGCTTGTATGCATTCTCGGGAACGCCTTTCTCGGCTTCGAGGTCCTGGTCCATGATCGGCAGGGGATAATCGGCAAGCGAGATGCGGGTGACGTCCGCGCCCTGCAGCGCAAGCTCCTTGGTCGCTGCGTCCGCGGTCTTTCCGCTGTAGGCGCCGGTTCGGATCGAGCCGGCGAAGACCAGAATTTTGGGATTCATGAGCGCTCTCCTGCCCCACGGGTATAGGCGAAGCGCCGCTCAGATCAATCAAGAACACGCGATTTGAATGTGGATCGCGCGGCTTCCGGAGCCTGTGCAAGGCTCAGTTGCGCTTGCCGCGGCGGTAGACCCAGAGCTGCGTCGGCGGAAAGTTGCGGATGACGAAGTCGAAATGCTCGACGCTGTAATCGCCCAGGCCGGGCGGAACCGGCGATTTCGGCCCGTAGGTCAGCTGGATAACCGGCCTTCCTTCGGGGATGCGGTTGAGCAGATCTGTCAGATAAGCAACGCGCCTGGGTACCGGGAAGTTGAGCAGCGGCACGCCGGAGACGACCGAATCGAATTTCTGGCCGCGCATCGCGCCGAGCGTCGCGTCGAGATTGAAAGCGTCTCCCTCGATGACGTTCACGCCCGGATAATTGCGCCGCAAATGGCAAACGAAATCGGCGGAATATTCAACCGCGTAGAGGTTTTCCGGCCTGACGCCGCGCGCAAGTATGGCTCGGGTGATGACGCCTGTGCCGGGACCGACCTCAAGCACGGGAAGGCCCGACGAAACATCGATGACCGAGGCCATGCGCCTGGCAGTGACCGAACTGGTCGGCACGATAGAGCCGACCGCCTTGGGCTTGTCGATCCAGCCTTTGAAGAAGCGAAGCTCGTCGTCGAACTTCTCCGCCAGCGTCTTGCGTATTTCAGACCCGCTTCGCATGGCGTTCTCCTTACCTGACGTTGCGGATACTTAGCAGCAAACTGGTCCAAAGCAAGGCGGCGTCTGGCGTATGATCCGATCCGCCGCGGGCCGTCAGCTCTCGCCGAAGGATTCGAAAAAGTCCTTCATGCGGGCGAAGAAGCCGCTCGACTGCGGAGAATTCTCCTTGGAGGAAAGCTGCTCGAATTCCTCCAGCAACTCACGCTGGCGCTTGGTGAGGTTTTGCGGCGTCTCGACGACGGTCTGGATGTAGAGATCGCCGATATTGGGCTGACGCAGCACCGGCATGCCCTTGCCCTTGAGGCGGAACTGGCGGCCGCTCTGCGTGCCCTCGGCTACCTTGACGCGGGTCTGGGTGCCGTCGAGCGTCGCCACCTCGAAGGACCCGCCGAGAGCGGCGGTGGTCATCGAGATCGGCACCTTACAGTAGAGATCTGCGCCGTCGCGCTGGAAGAATTCGTGCGGCTTGACCGAAAGGAAAATGTAGAGGTCGCCGGGGGGGCCGCCACGCAGTCCGGCCTCGCCCTCATTTGCGAGCCTGATGCGCGTGCCGTCCTCGATGCCGGCCGGAATATTGACCGATAGCGAGCGCTCCTCGGTGACGCGGCCCTGGCCGGCGCATTTCGGGCACGGATCCTTGATCGTCTGGCCACGGCCCTGGCATTGCGGGCAGGTGCGCTCGATCGAGAAGAAGCCCTGGCTGGCGCGCACCTTGCCGTGGCCGGCGCACATTGTGCAGGTCACGGGCTGGGTGCCGGGCTTGGCGCCGGTGCCGGAGCATTCGGCGCAGGCAATCGAGGCCGGCACGCGAATCTGCGCGGTCTTGCCGGTGTAGGCTTCCTCGAGCAGGATTTCCATATTGTAGCGCAGATCGGCGCCGCGCTCGCGGCCGGAGGACGAGCGGCGCTGGCGACCGCCCATCATCTCGCCGAAAATATCCTCGAAAATATCGGAGAATCCGCCACCGCCGAAGCCATGGCCGTTGCCCATGCCGCCATTCTCGAACGCCGCATGGCCGAACCGGTCATAGGCCGCACGCTTCTGCGGATCCTTCAGCGTCTCGTAGGCCTCGCCGATTTCCTTGAACCTGTGCTCGCAGGCGGCATCGCCTGGATTGCGGTCGGGATGGAACTGCATTGCGAGCTTGCGAAAGGCAGCTTTCAGCTCCTTCTCGTCTGCGCCCCTCTGGACCCCCAAGGTCTCGTAGAAATCAGCCTTCATTTTTTCCCGCTGTCCGGATGATCGATGTCAAATCGCATCGCTGACCCGCTTCGGTTCGGCAGGTGGCTTCCGATTTAGTGAGCCGGAGCCGCCGATTCCATAGCTTCCCCGGCCTTGTCGACATTTTTTTGAGTGACCGAAAAAGGCCCGGCGTCCGCGCCAGGCCTTTTCCGTCAGCTCATTTCAACGCATTCACGCCGACTTCTTCTTGTCGTCGTCCTCGTTGATTTCCTCGAAATCCGCGTCGACCACGTCCGCGCCGTCCTTGGCGGCGTCGGCTGCGGCGTCAGCCTCGGCGGCTTCCTTCTGCGAGGCCTCGTACATGGCCTGGCCGAGCTTCATCGAGACTTCGGCAAGGCTCTGGCTCTTGGCGTTGATGTCGTCGACATCATCGCCCTCGGTCGCGGTCTTCAACGCGGCGATCGCATCGGAGATGGCGGTGCGGTCGGCTTCCGAGACCTTGTCGCCATATTCCTTCAGCGACTTCTCGGACGAATGCACCAAAGCTTCGGCCTGGTTGCGGGCCTCGACCAGCGCGCGGCGCTTCTTGTCGCTCTCGGCGTTGGCTTCGGCGTCCTTGACCATCTTTTCGATGTCGTCGTCGGACAGGCCGCCCGAGGCCTGGATGCGGATCTGGTGCTCCTTGCCGGTGCCCTTGTCCTTGGCCGAGACATTGACGATGCCGTTGGCGTCGATATCGAAGGTGACCTCGATCTGCGGCACGCCGCGCGGCGCCGGCGGAATACCAACCAGATCGAACTGGCCGAGCGCCTTGTTGTCGGCTGCCATTTCACGCTCGCCCTGGAAGACCCGGATCGTGACGGCCGACTGGGAATCCTCGGCGGTCGAGAAAACCTGGCTCTTCTTGGTCGGGATGGTGGTGTTGCGTTCGATCAGGCGCGTGAACACGCCGCCGAGCGTCTCGATGCCGAGCGACAGCGGCGTCACGTCGAGCAGCAGCACGTCCTTGACGTCGCCCTGCAGCACGCCGGCCTGGATCGCAGCGCCGAGCGCCACCACCTCATCCGGGTTGACGCCCTTGTGCGGCTCCTTGCCGAAGAACTGCTTCACCACTTCCTGGACTTTCGGCATGCGCGTCATGCCGCCGACCAGAACCACCTCGTCGATCTCGCCTGCCTTCAGGCCAGCATCCTTCAGCGCCGCCTTGCAGGGCTCGACCGTGCGCTGGATGAGATCATCCACCAGCGACTCGAACTTGGCGCGGGTCAGCTTCATCGTCAGGTGCTTCGGGCCCGATTGATCGGCCGTGATGAAAGGCAGGTTGATCTCGGTCTGCGAGGACGAAGACAGCTCGATCTTGGCCTTTTCAGCGGCCTCCTTCAGGCGCTGCAGCGCGAGCTTGTCGTTCTTGAGATCGATGCCCTGTTCCTTCTTGAACTCGGCCGCCAGATACTCGACGAGGCGCATGTCGAAATCCTCGCCGCCGAGGAAGGTGTCGCCATTGGTCGACTTCACCTCGAAGACGCCGTCGCCGATCTCGAGCACGGAAATGTCGAAGGTGCCGCCGCCAAGATCATAGACGGCGATGGTCTTGCCTTCCTTCTTGTCGAGGCCGTAGGCGAGCGCGGCCGCGGTCGGCTCGTTGATGATGCGCAGCACTTCCAGTCCGGCGATCTTGCCGGCATCCTTGGTGGCCTGACGCTGGGCGTCGTTGAAATAGGCGGGAACGGTGATGACGGCCTGCGTGACCTTCTCGCCAAGATAGGCCTCGGCGGTTTCCTTCATCTTCTGGAGGATCATGGCCGAGATCTGCGAAGGCGACTGCTTCTTGGCGCCGGCCTCTACCCAGGCGTCGCCATTGTCACCCTTCACGATCTTGTAGGGGACGAGCTTCTTGTCCTTCTCGGTCACCGGATCGTCGTAGCGGCGGCCGATGAGGCGCTTGACCGCAAAAATGGTGTTTTCGGGATTGGTCACCGCCTGGCGCTTGGCCGGCTGGCCGACGAGGCGCTCGTCGCCGTCGGTGAATGCGACGATGGAGGGCGTGGTGCGCGCGCCTTCAGCGTTCTCGATGACCTTTGCATCCTTGCCGTCCATGACGGCGACGCAGGAATTGGTCGTTCCCAGATCGATACCGATTACTTTAGCCATTTCTTTCTCTCCGCTAAGCAGGCCGTCAGGACCCGTGAAAGGCGTTCCCGCGACAGCCCCTGTTCACACGATTTTCGTCCGGCCGGCCGTGTTTGCGGCGAGCCGAACGAATGTGGCGCGTATATAAGAACAGCCTTGTCTAGGCGCAAGCGTCCTGCCGAAAACTGCGGCTAAGAGGAAGTCTCACTGGAGTCGGCGCTTACAGGCAGTCCGCCGGTCAAGCGATCGCGCTACGCCTGCCGCTCGATCACCGCAACATTCATGTGCGTTCTAAGCTTGAAGCCGATCGACCCGTAGAGACTGATCGCGGTCGTGTTGGCAGCGTAGGCGTGAAGGAAAGGCTGGTCGCCCTTGGCGAAGATTTTTCCCGCCACATAGAGCGACAGCAGCCTGCCCAGCCCTCGGCCGCGGACATCCGGGTGCGTCGCGACGCCGCTTAGCTCGGTGAAACCATCCTGCTTCAGCCTCTCGCCGGCCATCGCTACAAGCCTGCCATTTTCCTTCATGCCCCAGAAGTCACCGAGACTAAGCGCCTTCAGCGTGAAAGGTCCGGGCTTGGTGAGCGTCGCCAGCTCCATCATGGCGGCTGCGTCGGCCTCGCCGAGCGGGACGATCCTGTCGTCCTCCAAGCAAGGGATATGCCGCTCCGCGACCATCTGCACGCCCAGGGCGGTCGTGGTGACGGCAAAGCCCGGAGGCGGCACGAATTCGTCAGCCTGGAGCAGGATCAGCGTTTCGCCGGGGGTGGCGATCCCGGCGAGGCTCCGCAGGCTTTCCGGACTCTCGTCGCGGCTGCTCGCGAAGGGGTGTACCGATGGAGCGTAGCGTTTGGCGAGGCTGTTCCCTCGCGCCAAATGGGCATGCCTGGTGTTGAGCGCATTCCAGACCGGACGGTCGAGTATATGACTCATGACTTCACCTTTGCGGCGCGGCGATTGAGCGGCGCGGCGGCAAGGCCGTCCTCGATCGCTGCCAATTGTTCGAGCAACGGGCCGTCGAGATCGCCGCAAAGATCGGTGACGGCGGCATCGATGCGTGGCCACACGTCACGCTTGGCGGTCGCGACCAGCCGCTTCCCTTCCCTGGAGAGCGAAACGATCCTCCGCCGCTGGTCATCGGCGGACTGTTCGGTATCCAGCATGCCCAGCTCGACAAGCAGCGCGACCGTTCGCGTGGCGCCCGGCTGGGTGACGCCGGTCGCCTCGGCAAGTTCTCCAACCGTCAGCGGACCGAGCCTGTCGATCGCCGCGAGAAAAGGATACTGACCCGCCTGAAGCGGCGCGCCGAGTTCGTCCATGATCCTCTGCGTATCGGCCTGTAGCTTCTCGCCGACGCGCTTCATGCGCGTGCCGAGCGTCAGGAACCCAAACGAACGTACCACATCCTCGACCATGCGCGCCTCCATTTATATTACATGTTATATAATTGTGCATGGAATTTGTCCATAAGAATTGTGGCGCGTCATCGAGAGCCGAGGTCCGTTACCGTGAAGGCTGCCGCCGCTTCAACGGATGCCGTTCCGCTGTCGAGGCCGTCCCGACTTTATCAAGGAGCTTTGTTCCTCCCGCTTGCCTATCCTGCAGAGGCCAGCCCGCTAGACATATTCCCAGCCCTCATGCTCGCCGGCGCGGAAGATGGCGTCGATGGCCTTCTGGTTGAGGACTGAATTCTCCAGCGTGAACACCGGATCCTTCCCCCCTTGCGCGGCGCGCGCGAAAGCTTCGACCTCCAGCCGGTACTGCCGCGTTCCGGGAAAGCGGAAAACGCTCGCCTGAGTGTGGGTCTGGTTATGAAGCTCGACGCGGTGGTGCTCATAGTCGCCGGCGTTGAACGGCCCATGCACCTCGATGAAACCCTTTTCGCCGTGAAACACCATGAACTGTCGCAGCGCCATCTGCGTCGAGCAGTAGAAGGTCAGGTGGAAATCGTCGAAATCGGCCTTGGTGCTGGAATAGATGTCGGTGCCGAATTTCTCGTCGCGCTCGATCGTCGCCTGGATGCGCACCGGCTCCTTGCCGGTGACGAAGCGGGTCGCGACGGTCGGATAGACGCCGATGTCGGGCAGCGCGCCGCCCCCGAGCGCCAACTGGTTACGCATATTGGCGGGGTCGACGTTGAAATAGGCGAACGCTCCCTGCACATGGCGCAGCCTGCCGATCGCACCCTCGGCGATCAGATCGCGCACCTTTGCCCACTGCGGGTGGTAGAACACCATGAAGGCTTCGCAGATCAGTACCTTCTTGCGGTCACGCACCTCGATCAGTTGGTCGATCTCCCTGGCGTTGAGCGCGATCGGCTTTTCGCAAAGCACATGCTTTCCCGCTTCGGCGGCCTTCAGCGTCCATTCGACATGCTGCGAGGTCGGCAGGGGAATATAGACGCCGTCTACCGTGTCGGAGGCGAGCAACTCCTCATAGGAGCCGAAGGCGTGCGGCGCGCCGAACCGGTCGGCAAGCGCGCGGGCCTTGGTCAAATCGCGGCTGGCGATCGCCGAGACCACGCCATTTTCGGCATCGGCCATGGCCGGCAGAAGCTGCTCGCGCGCGATCTTGGCCGTCGACAGGACACCCCAGCGAAACATGATTTCTCTCCTCGTTCGAACGCCGGGGACCGTAGCGAGGCGCAGCCGAAAAGAAAAGGCGGGAGCCCCGTCCGGCGAGCCTCAGATCATGTCGAGCGGCCGCTTCCGGCTGGGCGGGGGAAACAGCCTGTCCAGTTCCGCAAGATCGGCGGCGGAAAGAACGATGTCGGCGGCGGAGCGGTTGTCGTGCACATGGTCTAGCGAACTCGCTTTCGGGATCGCGATGACGTGCGGGTGGCGCAGCGTCCAAGCCAGCGCGATCTGCGCCGCGGTGGCCCCATGCCTCTCGCCGATCGCCGCGGGCCGCCTGTCGCGGGTCAGGTCGCCCTGCCCGACAGGCGAATAGGCCATGACCGGGATGCCGCCTCTCTCCGACTGCGGCAGCAGGTCGTAGTCGATGCCGCGGCTGGACAGGTTGTAGAGCACCTGATTCGTCTGCACGAATTCGCCGCCGGGCACGGAGGCCAGCTCCACCATGTCGTCCATGTCGAAATTGCTGACGCCCCAGCCGAGGATCTTGCCCTGGGTCTTCAGCGTTTCGAAGGCGGCAATGGTTTCCGCAAGGGGCACGCTGCCGCGCCAGTGCAGCAGATAAAGCTCGATACGATCGGCGCCGAGCCGCTTCAGGCTTTGCTCGCAGGCCCGAACGACGCCGGCTCGCGAGGCGTTGGAGGGCAGGACCTTGCTGACCAGAAACACCTCGTCGCGGCGACCTTCTATCGCCTCGCGCACGACCTCCTCCGCCCCGCCGTCCGCATACATCTCGGCCGTATCGATCAGCGTCATGCCGAGATCGATGCCAAGCCTGAGCGCCGCGACCTCATCGGCGCGGCGCCTGCGATCCTCGCCCATCTTCCAGGTGCCCTGGCCGAGCACCGGCACTTTTGAGCCATTGGGCAATGTGGTCGTACGGACGGAAGAAGGCATGGATGTTCCTTTCACCGAGTTGGACGGTGCGCCCAGCCAGCATGAACGGTGTGCTGGCCGGGACGCAATGGCCTACCAAGGCACTACGCTGATTTCCGGCGATCGATGTTTCGCCCGCGCGGCCTTTTCCTCATGCGTCGCCTGGTTGTCGATCACCCGGTTCGGCACGATCCGAAAGGAAAAAATGTCGTCGAGGCCAAATGGCGCCGTCACCTCGAACGCGCCGATGCCTGCCAGGCGAACACCCACTGCGTGGGTTCTGGATGCAAAATAGCCCAGTGAATGAGCCGAGGATCGATAGGCCGGGCATTGCCTGCCGAAACGCTCAGGATACCAGAGATGCACGCGCGCCTGGTTGCGGATTTCAACCGCCACCGGCAGTTTGGCGAAATGCTTCTCGCCGGCCTTTATGATGACGTCCTCCGCCTCCCAGGAAAGGTCGGAAGCATCGAAATAGAACAGGTCGATGTCCTTGATGCCGTAGCCGGATGGCTTTCCGGTAAGGCTGTTCCATACGGTGTTGTAGATAGCGCCCGATACGATCATCCAGTCGGCCAAGCCGAAATCGCGGGCACGCTGGAGCGCCGACCCGGTCAATGTATCGGCTTTCAGAATGTCGATCAGGATTGCGCGCTGCTTCTCGAAATCCAGCCCGGAAAACCGAAGATGATCCATCGCTCTGTTGAAAGCGATTCGCCCGGCGACCGCAACGGTCGGTGAAGCCGGCTCTGCTTGCTGCACGTGTTTGTGCCTTCGCAGGCTCGAAGCTTTGCCAAAAAAATGCCGCTGCCAAAGTTATGCGGCTGGGCAAAGCACCGTTGCCCCCGTACGCTTCTTCGGGGCTTGGCTTACCAGGGTAAAAGGAGACAGCCTTTGAAATCACGCAAACTTGGTTCCCAACTCTCCGTCTTTCCGGTCGGCCTGGGCTGCATGGGCATGAGCCATGCCTATGGCGGGCAGGACGAGAAGGACGCAATCAGGACACTGCATCGAGCCGTCGAGCTCGGCGTGACCCTTTTCGACACGGCGGAAGTCTATGGCCCCTTCACCAATGAGGTGCTGGTAGGCAAGGCCTTGCGGCCACTGCGCGACAAGGTGACGATCGCCACCAAGTTCGGTTTCAACATCGTCGAGACGAATGAGGGGCCGAAGCAGGTGCCGGGCCTAAGCAGCCGGCCGGAACATGTCCGTGCCGCTGCCGAAGGCTCGTTGAAGCGGCTGGGCATCGAGGTGATCGATCTCTACTACCAGCACCGGGTCGATCCGGAGGTGCCCATCGAGGACACGGTCGGCGCAATGGCCGAGTTGGTGCGCGAAGGCAAGGTGCGCGCACTGGGCCTGTCGGAGGCAGGGGTCGCCACCATCCGCAGGGCGCATGCGGTCCATCCGATCGCCGCCGTGCAAAGTGAATATTCGTTGTGGACGCGCGATCCGGAGGCAGGGGTTCTCGACGTATGCCGCGAACTCGGCATCGGCTTCGTGCCGTTCAGCCCACTGGGCCGAGGCTTCCTTACAGGCGCGATCAAATCGACGGACCAACTCGGCGAGAACGATTTCAGACGGGGCCTGCCCCGTTTCGACGCCGACAATCTCGAGCGCAATCTGGCGGCAGTCGCCCGGCTCGAGGCTTTTGCGGCGGACAAGGGCACTACTGCGGCGAAGCTCGCGCTCGCCTGGGTGCTGCACCAGGGCGATTTTATCGTGCCGATTCCCGGCTCGCGCAAGATCGCCAATCTCGAAGCCAATGTTGAGGCGGCAGGCATAGTGCTGAGCGCCGCCGAGAGTGCCGAGATCGGAGCGCTGATCTCGCCGGACCAGATTGCCGGCATGCGCTACAAGGATGAGGGCATGGCGCAGACCAACCGGTAAAGAGAGCGATGGGCTGCGGGCCTAACCCCGCAGCACGCCGCCGGTCTGCTTCTTCACATTATCGACGATGCGGCCGGCCAGCGCCTCGAAATCCTCGTCGGTCAGCGTCTTTTCGACCGGCTGGATCGAGACCTCGATGGCAACGGATTTCTTGTCCGCGCCGAGCGACGCGCCTTCGAAGATGTCGAAGACGGAAACGCCGGCGATCAGTTTTTTGTCCGCGGCTGCCGCCGCGCGGGTCAGCGCACCGGCCTCGACGGCCTTGTCCACCACGAAGGCGAAATCGCGCTTCACCGCCTGGAAGGGCGACAGGTCGAGCCGCGGCTTGGTCCGCGTCGGCTTCGCCTTGGGCTCGGGCACTGCGTCGACGAACACCTCGAAGCCGCAGAGCGGGCCCGAAACGTCTAGCACCTCCAGCGTCTTCGGATGGAACTCGCCGAAGTGGCCGAGCACCGTCTTCGGGCCGAGCTTTATCACGCCGGAGCGGCCGGGATGGTACCAGGCCGGTCCACCTGCCTCGATCTGCAGCTTGTCCACCGGCGCGCCGCAGGCTTCGAGCGCCGCGAGCGCATCCGCCTTGGCGTCGAATACGCCTACCGCGCCGGCATTGCCCGCCCAGTGGCGGCCGGAACCTTCGAGCTTGGCCGTACCGCGGCGAATGCCGGTCGCAACGCGGCGCTGGTCTTCCGGAGCGGCCCCTTCATAGGTTCCCGATACTTCGAACAGAGCGACGTCACTCAAGCCCCGGTCGGCATTGCGCTGCGCCGCCGCAATCAACCCCGGCAGCAGCGAGGGCCGCATATCCGACATATCGGCCGCGATCGGATTGGATAACTTCAACTCCGGCCGGCCACCGCCGAACGCCTCGGCGTGCCTGGCCGGGATGAACGACCAGGTGACGGCCTCCATCATGCCGCGCACGGCGAGCGCCCGCCGCGCCGCCCGAGTGCGGATCTGCAGCGTGGTGAGTATTTTGGCGTTGACCGCCTCGTGACTAATGAGCGGCTGCGGCGCGATTTTGTCGACGCCGTGGATGCGCATGATCTCTTCGACGAGGTCGGCCTTGCCGTCGATATCCGGCCGCCATGAGGGAACGGTCACGTCAACAATGTCGGCGTCGCCCTGCGGCGTGAAGCCGAGCCGCGACAAAATCTCGAGGCTTTCCGCCTTCGGCACGTCGAGGCCGGTCAGCCGCTTCACCTCCGAAACCGGGAACGAAACGATCTTCGGCGTATGGCCGGCATAGCCAACCACTTCCTCTTCGGTCGGCTCGCCGCCGCAGAATTCCAGCACCATCCTGGTCGCGAGTTCCAGTCCCGGCACCATGAATTCCGGATCGACGCCGCGCTCAAAGCGGTAGCGCGCGTCGGTGATGATGCCGAGCTCGCGGCCGGTGCGGGCAATGTTGAGCGGCTCCCACAGTGCCGATTCGATCAGCACGTCGGTGGTATTCTCGTCGCAGCCGGAATGTTCGCCGCCCATGATGCCGGCGATCGATTCGATGCCTTTCTCGTCGGCGATCACGCACATTTCGGGCGTCAGCTCATACTCCCAGCTGTCGAGCGCGAGCACCTTCTCGCCTTCCCTCGCCCTGCGCACGGTCAAGTTGCCCTTGACCTTGGCGGCGTCGAAGACATGCAGCGGCCGGCCGCGGTCGAAAGTGATGTAGTTGGTGATGTCGACCAGTGCGTTGATGGGGCGCAGCCCGATGGCAATCAGGCGCTGCTGCATCCATTTCGGCGACGGTCCGTTCTTCACGCCGCGGACGAGGCGCAGCGCGAAGCCGTGGCAGAGCGGCGGCGTATCGCCGAAATCGAGCTTCACCTTGATCGGGCACATGCCGTTGCCGGCATGCGGCATGATCGCGCCGCCGGTCAGCCGGCCGAGCCCGGACGCCGCGAGGTCGCGCGCAATGCCATGGATGCTGGTTGCGTCGGGCCGGTTCGGCGTCAGGCCGATCTCGATAATCGGATCGTCGAGCCCGGCATAGGCGGCGAAGGACGTGCCGACCGGCGCGTCGGCGGGCAGGTCGATGATGCCCGTATGCTCGTCGGAAAGCTGTAGCTCGCGCTCGGAGCACATCATGCCGTGGCTCTCGACGCCGCGGATCTTTCCGACCGCCAGCGTCGTATCGATGCCTGGGATATAAGCGCCTGGCGCCGCGAAGGCGCCGACCAGCCCCGCCCGCGCATTGGGCGCGCCGCACACCACCTGCACGGGCTTGCCGTCGCCGGTGTCGACGGACAGCACCTGCAGCTTGTCGGCGTCGGGGTGTTTTTGCGCCGTCAGCACCTTGGCGATGACGAAGGGCTTCAGCGCCGCCTTGTCGTTGACGGATTCGACTTCCAGCCCGATCGAGGTCAGCCGCTCGACGATTTCGCCGAGCGTCGCGTCGGTTTCGAGATGATCTTTCAGCCAGGAGAGGGTGAATTTCATTAGCTCATTTCCAGATGGAGGTTTCAGCGCCCTATGCTGAAGCCGGCATAGCGAGGCAGATCGTCGTCGAGGTGCAGGAAGGGCAAGCGCCTGGATTCGAAGGCATGCAGCGTCGGTGGATAGTTTTCCGGCGCGTCCATGAAGCCAAGCGACAGATAGACTTCGCCGGGCAACTGGTCGTCGCGATAGCCAATCTGGCTGCCGCAATTTCCGCAAAAGCTGCGTTCTACTCCGCCGGAGCGCCAGGTTTGAGGCTGGCCCAGCCACGCCAGATCGCCCTCGCGAAAACCCACGAACGCCATGACCGGGGCTCCCGTCTGCTTCCGGCAGTCCCGGCAATGGCAGTAGGAACACAGGATCGGATCGGCGCGGGCTTCCGCGCCGATCAAGCCGCAGCGGCAGGAGCCGGTATGAAGCTTTTCTCCGTTCATGCGATCAAGCAGCCTTTCGAGGCTCGATGGCCTTCATCTACGAACTCAACCCCCCGAACAGCGTCGGCAGGTCAAGCGGCCTGAAGCCGTAATGCGACAGCCAGCGCACGTCCGCGTCGAAGAAGGCGCGCAGGTCCGGCATGCCGTATTTCAGCATGGCGATGCGATCGATGCCCATGCCCCAGGCAAAGCCCTGGTATTCGTCGGGATCAAGCCCGCCAAAGCGCAGCACGTTGGGATGCACCATGCCGCAGCCAAGGATCTCCAGCCAGTCATTGCCTTCGCCGAAGCGCACTTCGCCCGGGCGCGAGCGGTCGCATTGGATGTCGACCTCGAGGCTTGGCTCGGTGAACGGGAAATAGGACGGCCGGAAGCGCATCTTCAGGCTCGGCACTTCGAAGAAGGCCTTGCAGAATTCCTCCAGCACCCAGCGCATGTTTGCGACATTGGCCGTCTTGTCGATGACCAGTCCTTCGACCTGATGGAACATCGGCGTGTGGGTGGCGTCCGAATCCATCCGATAGGTTTTTCCCGGAATGACGATGCGGATCGGCGGCTTCTGCGCCTCCATGGTGCGGATCTGCACAGGCGAGGTATGCGTGCGCAAAAGCTTCCGCTCGCCGTCCGGCCCCGGATTGAGGAAAAACGTATCGTGCATTTCTCGGGCCGGATGGCTTTCCGGAAAATTCAGCGAGGTGAAGTTGTAATAGTCGGTCTCGATGTCCGGCCCTTCGGCGATCGAAAAACCCATATCGGCGAAGATCGCGGTTATCTCATCCGTCACCTGACTGATCGGATGGATACGGCCGCGCTCGGCCGGCGACTGGCGCACCGGCAGCGTCACGTCCACCTTTTCGGCGATCAGCCGCGCCGAAATCGCGGCATCCTTGAGTTCGGCCTTGCGGGCGGCGAGCGCTTCGGTGACGCGGTTCTTGAGGCCGTTGATCGCCGGGCCTTTCAACTGCCGCTCCTCCGGGCTCATCGAGCCCAGCGTCTTCAGCATGTCGGAGACGGAGCCCTTCTTGCCGAGGGCGGAAACGCGCACCGCCTCGATGGTCTGCTCGTCGGCCGCCGACGCTATCTCCGCCATCAGAGAGGCTTCGAGCGTATCGAGATTGCTTATGGTCTCGTTCACGATTTTGATCCGCTTGTTTCAGACATAAGAAAAACCCGCGCCAGCCCTGCCAGCGCGGGTTTCCCAAATCAAGTGTCGAAAAGCTTGGGAAGCGCTGGTCTTAGGCGACAGCGCTTTCAAAAGCGTTCGGCGTGGTGTTCTTCAGATATTCCAGCGCGACCTTGGCCTGGGCCACGAGCGCGGCGAAGGCCTGCGGCTCATGGATGGCCATGTCGGACAGGACCTTGCGGTCGATCTCGATGCCGGCCTTGTTCAGCCCGTCGATGAAGCGGCCATAGGTCAGGCCGTGCTCGCGGGTCGCGGCATTGATGCGCTGGACCCAGAGAGCGCGGAAGTTGCGCTTGCGGTTCTTGCGGTCGCGGTATGCATACTGCAGCGACTTCTCGACCGCCTGCTTGGCGATGCGGATGGTGTTCTTGCGGCGGCCGTAGAATCCCTTGGCGGCCTTCAGAACCTTCTTGTGCTTGGCGTGGGCGGTAACGCCCCGTTTTACGCGTGCCATGTCATGATCTCCTTAAACGTTGTGGCCGGGGCTCAGAGGCCGTTCGGCAGAAAATTCTTGATCACCTTGCGGGCATCCGGTTCGGCTAGAACCATGGTGCCGCGGGCATCGCGAATGAACTTGTTTGAACGTTTGATCATGCCGTGGCGCTTGCCGGCGGCAGCCGACAGCACTTTTCCGGTCGCGGTTATCTTGAACCGCTTCTTTGCAGCGGATTTGGTCTTCATCTTGGGCATTTTGCTCTCCGTATGGGTGCGCTTGATTGCGCTTTTTGTGCTTCGGGCAGACCAAGCCCGAAAAGCATTGCGAACCGCCACGGCATGCCCTGCCGGACGGTTCTGAACGCGGCGCTATTACCAGCAAGCTTCCCTTTGTGCAATAGCCTGCACAAGCACGGAATTGGTCAGTACAGCCAGAACAACACCGGTATGACCCCAGCCTCCTGTCCACTCTCCACCAGTTCGAAGAACGGTATGGAGATCAGAAATGCCAGGCCGTCGATCAGCGTGTGATTGAAAATGCGCGGTGTGAACGTGACCTCGGCCTGATCGCGGAAAAGCCGAGGGTTGGGAAAGAACCGCGGCACCCGGGCTATGTAGTCCTTGTACGGCGCACCGAGTACGGTAATCAAATGCCGTTCCTCGCGCAGTGTGACGACGTAGAACGCGGCTGCACACAAAGCCGCCGACGCCATCGCCACGATCACACTGCCGGTCTGGGTGCCGATCCCGGCGGCCGCTATGGTGGAGAAAAAATACAGCGGGTTGCGCATCACCGAATAGGGACCTGTAGCGACCACTTCCGCCGATTTGCGTCCGCCAATATAGAGGATAGACCACAGCCGGCCGCCGATCCCGACCAGTATCAGGACGATCCCGTGAGCCTCTATGCGTTCGTGCGCCAGTTCATCGTGCAGGGAGCCGCCGAAGACCAGCAAAGTGCAAAATGCGCCGATCAGCAGTGCCAGCAGGATGCGTCGGTGCCGCTGATAGCGGCCCATTTCGTCGAACGACTTTTCACTCGGAGAACGTGCCGCTGCGGCCATGGTCGACTTCCCTCTGGCCGCACGGGATGCAGCGGCAATCAGCCCTTGTCGATGCAAGTTGCGGAGAAATCGTGGCGAAACAACAAGGCCGCCGAAGCGGCCTCAAGCTATCGTTTGATGCCAGCGTCAGGGCTATCGCGGCGCCAGCACCATCATCATCTGGCGGCCTTCGAGCTTCGGCTCCGCCTCGACCTTGGCGATAGTGGCAACCTCTTCCTTGACCTTGTTCAGAAGCTGCATGCCAAGCTCCATGTGGGCCATTTCGCGGCCGCGGAAGCGAAGCGTCAGCTTGACCTTGTCGCCTTCCTCGAAGAAGCGCCGCACCGCTCGCATCTTCACCTCGTAATCGTGGATGTCGATGTTCGGCCGCATCTTGATCTCCTTGATCTCGATGACCTTCTGGTGCTTGCGCGCCTCGGCGGCCTTCTTCTGATTGGCGTATTTCAGCTTGCCGAGGTCGAGGATCTTGGTGACCGGCGGCTGTGCGTTGGGGGAGATTTCGACAAGATCGAGACCCGCCTCTTCGGCGGCCAGCAGGGCATCGTCGATCGACACCTCGCCGCGGTTGCTTCCGTCCACATCGATCAGTTGAACCCGGGGAACCCGGATGTCTCGGTTGGAGCGTGGGCCTTCCTTGGTGGGCGCCGTTGCTTTAAAAGGTCTGCGAATGGTCGTGGTCTCCTCGAGCCGTTTACGTTCTTGATTTAAGTCGATTGCGCCTATGTCGGCGCGATGCGGGCCGAGTCAATAGCACAGCGATTCTAAAAAATCATCAGAAACCAAAAGGCCGCGTCGACTGTCGGGGCGGCGGCATGGTCCGCTCTTTTCGCTGGAATCGAGCTGTGCCACAAGGCTTGCATCGAAGGAGCATCATATGGCGACAGGCAGTCCGGATTTCCAGGAGGTGAGCGGCGAGCGGATCGCGGTCAGGCATCTCGCCGGCCGCGAACCCGGCATCGTCTGGCTCGGCGGCTATGTTTCCGACATGAAGGGAACAAAGGCCGAGACCCTGCACGAATGGGCCGCCGCCAACGGCCGCGCCTTCTTGCGTCACGATTATTCAGGCCACGGCGAATCCGGCGGCGACTTCGCCGACGGCACGATCTCGAAATGGCTGGCCGAAAGCCTCGCCGTGTTCCGCCGGTTCAGCGCCGGCCGGCAAGTCCTCGTCGGCTCGTCGATGGGTGCGTGGATCGCGCTGCGGATGATCGAGGAGTTGCACAAGAGCGGCGAGGGCGACCGTGTCGCCGGCCTCGTTCTCCTGGCCCCGGCGCCCGATTTCACGGTCGAGTTGATGGAGCCGAAGCTGAAGAAAACCCAGCGGCGCGATCTGGAGAAAAAAGGCTTCTTCGAGGTGCGATCGGACTACTCCGACCAGCCTTACGTCTACACCCGCGCGCTGTTCGAGGACGGCCGCGCAAACCGCGTCATGACAGGCCCGATCAACACCCATTGCCCGGTGCACGTGCTGCAGGGGATGAAGGACAAGGACGTGCCGCACACCCATGCACTGAAGCTCGTGAGCTGCATGCCGTCAGACGACGTGACCCTGTCGCTGGTGCCCGACGGCGACCACCGCCTGTCGCGGCCGCAGGATCTGGCCCTGCTGATCCGCGCGATCGAGGCGATCCTCGCCCAGGCCGGCGCGTAGCGGATGCGTGCGTCGATCCCGGTTTCCGCCTTCGTAGCGGCGATCGTCGGGTTCGGCGGCACCCTGGCGCTGATCATCGCCGCGGCAGACGCGGTCGGCGCGAGCCGCGAGCAGACGGCGAGTTGGGTCACGGCCATCTGCCTGGCGATAGCCTTCGAGACGGCATGGCTCTCTTGGCGCACCAGAATGCCGGTGATCACCGCATGGTCGACGCCGGGCGCGGCGCTCGTCGCCGCGAGCAGCGGCTTTTCGATGAATGACGCGGTCGGCGCCTTCATCGTCACCGCCGTGCTGTTGATCGCCACCGGCCTGTTCAAGCCGCTGACGAGGCTCATCGCCAAAATCCCGGCCTCGGTCGCCTCGGGCATGCTCGCCGGCATCGTCGTCAGCTTCGCCATCGGCGCGGTGAAGACCATCCCCGCGGACCCGGTGCTGATCCTGCCGCTGATCGCGGCCTTCTTCGCCATCAGGCTCTACAATCCGGCGCTGTCGGTGCTGGCCGTACTGATCGGCGGCGGTTTCGCCGCCTTCCTGACCGGCCGCGTCGGCGGCATGCCGCCGCCGGAGCTTTCTTCGCTTACGCTGATCGCGCCGGAATTCTCGGCGACAGCGATCATCGGCCTGGCCCTGCCGCTCTACCTCGTCACCATGGCCTCGCAGAATTTGTCGGGCCTCGCCGTACTGCGCGCCGCCGGCTACCATCCCGAGCCGGGACCGCTGATTTCGGTGACCGGGCTGTTCTCGCTTCTTTCCGCCCCGTTCGGCGCGCTCACCACCAATCTGGCTGCGATCTCGGCGGCGATCTGCACCGGCCCGGACGTGCATCCGGACCCGGCGGAACGCTGGAAAACCGGGCCGTTCTACGCGCTGGCCTATCTCGTCTTCGCGGTGTTCGGCGCGTCGCTGGTGGCGATCTTCGCGGTGCTGCCGGAGAGCCTGATCGTGCTGGTCGCCGGCCTGGCGCTGATGGGGCCGCTCGCCAATGCGCTGTCGATCGCGCTAATGGACGAAAGCGAGCGCATGGCCGCAACCACGGCATTTGCCGTCACCGCCTCCGGTCTTCAACTGTTCGGCATCGGTTCGGCCTTCTGGGGACTGGTGGGCGGATTGATCGTTCTTGCCCTGGAACGAACGAAAAAGACGTAATCATTTCCGTTGCTTGTCCGGTTTTAGATCCTGTTGTCTTGAACAATTTGTTCACAATGGCCATCTCGAATCGAAGCAGCCGGGGTTGGCTGCCTCCAACCGAAGGAACGGGAGAAATGAACACGACCGCATTGATCCGCCCGGCCTGGACGCCGGCGACCATCGCGCTGATGGTTATCGGCTTCATGGTGTTCTGGCCGCTGGGGCTCGCCATGCTCGCCTACATCATCTGGGGCGACCGGCTTGAAGGCTTCAAGCGTGACGCGAACCACGCGACGGACGGTATCTTCGCCGGCTGCCGCCGCGCTTCCGACAAGGCGCATCGCTGGGGCCACGGTTCGGCCCGCACCGGCAATGTCGCCTTCGACGACTGGCGCACCAAGGAACTCGAACGCCTCGACGAAGAGCGCCGCAAGCTCGAGGAGATGCGCGACGAATTCGACGAGTACGCCCGCGAACTGCGCCGCGCCAAGGACCAGGAAGAGTTCGACCGCTTCATGGCCAATCGCAACAAGTCGACCGCGCCGACCCCCACCAAGGGCCGCGGCAAGGGTTCGTCCACCGGCCTGCTCGACGAGACATAAGCGCCTCGGCGCGACTGATGGAACGGCGTCGCTGAAAAAGCGGCGCCGTTTTCGTTTGGCTCTTTTCTCCTCAACAGCCGCAATATCGGCGCCCGCTCGAATCACGTATTCTCCCAAAAATGTCACTCGGCTTCTTCCGCAATCTCGCAAAGGCCAAGCCCGCTCCGATCCGGGAGCGCGAGCACGCTGTCGCCGGCCGTACGCTGCCGCTGCGGATCGTCGAGAACGACCGTGCGCGGCGGTTGACGCTGCGGATCGACGCCGGCGGGCGCGGGCTTCGCATCACCGTGCCGCCGGGCATATCGGCCCGCGAGGTCGAGCGTTTTCTCGATCGCCACCAAGGCTGGCTGGAGCAGCGGCTGGCGAAAGTGCCGGACCGGCCGCAGGTCAGGCCGGGCATAAAGATCCCGCTGCGCGGCGTGCCGCACACAATCATCCATGAACCCGGCAGGCGCGGAACCGTATTGGCGGCGGTCGACGAAAGCGGGCCTTCGCTGACGGTGCATGGCGACCGCCTGCATTTGCCGCGCCGCATCGCCGACTTTTTGAAGCGCGAAGCAAAGCGCGAAATCGAGGCGCTGGTGGACAAGCACTGCGCCGCTGTCGGCCGGCGCGCCAAGGCCATTCGCTTCCGCGACACGACCAGCCGCTGGGGCTCCTGCACCACGGACGGCACGCTGTCCTTCTCCTGGCGCATCATGATGGCGCCGCCGCCGGTGATAAATTATCTCGTTGCGCATGAGGTGGCGCATCTCAAGGAGATGAACCACGGCCCGAAGTTCTGGAAGCTGTGCGAAGAGCTCTGCCCCGACACCGACCGCTGCAAGGCCTGGCTGAAGCGGAATGGCGGTGCGCTGCAGGCGATTATGTTTGAGTGAGGGCAGCAGGTTCGATGTCGAGCAACCGCGCCGAGACGCTGAAGAGGATAACGCCCGAGCTTGTCGTGCAGCTTACGCTGTATCCAACCGATCAGGGTGGACGGCGTGAGCCTATTCCGCCCGGATGGAGTTGCCCCTGCTTTCCTACGCGAGAGACTGATGTCGCGGGCTGGGACGGATGTCCGATGCTCGGTGACGATTGGATGCAGCCTGGAGAGACCCGAATTGTCGGCTACGCGTTCCTAAGCGGACGCGAGGCGGCAGAAGCGTTGTCCCTGAATGAACATTTCTACATTTGGGAACGCCGGATCATCGGCGAAGCCAAGATTCTTTCACCGGAAGCCCTAACGGGCCGTTGATTCGCTCTTTTTCTCGACTCTCCCGCCATCACGGGTTAAGTCCGGCACATGCCATTCGACATAAAAATCTGCGGGCTGAAGACCGACGAGGCGCTGGCGGCGGCGCTGGCCGGCGGTGCGAGCCATGTCGGCTTTATTTTCTTTGTGAAAAGTCCGCGCAATATAAAAACCGCGGAAGCCGGGCGGCTACGCAAGGCGGCGATCGGCAAAGCCAAGGCGGTGGCCGTGACAGTCGACGCTGACGACGCAACTCTCGACGCGATCGTCGAGGCGATGTCTCCCGATATGCTGCAGCTTCACGGCAACGAAACGCCGGAGCGCGTTGCCTATGTAAAGACGCGCTACGGCTTGCCGGTGATGAAGGTGTTTTCAGTTCGCGATGCCGACGATCTTGAGCCGATCGCGCTTTATCGCGGGGTCGCCGACCGTTTTCTCCTCGACGCCAAGCCGCCGGCGGGCTCCGAGCTTCCGGGCGGCAATGGCGTGCCGTTCGACTGGCGGCTGCTTGCCGGTCTCGACGCCGGCGTCGACTACATGCTTTCCGGCGGCCTCAACGCCGCCAATATCGGCGAGGCCTTGCTGCTGGCCAACCCGCCTGGCATCGACGTCTCCTCGGGCGTTGAAAGCGCGCCGGGCGTCAAGGATACGGCGCTGATCGAGAGCTTTTTCCGGGCGGTGCGGGCGGCGCAGGCGCGAAGTGCAGCCTGACGAGTTGCCGGCAACGGCCCAAGGGGACAGTTTACTTTTTGCCCCTTACGCGACATAGCGAGCGCTCGGGCTTTCCGGGCAACAAAGTAAACTGTCCCCGGCGCCTACTCGCGACGATTCAGGATTTCCGATGAACAAGCCGGCAGAACCCAATTCCTTCCGCACCGGACCCGACGAACAGGGCATGTTCGGCATTTTCGGCGGGCGCTTCGTCGCCGAGACGCTGATGCCGCTCATCCTCGAACTCGAGCGGCACTGGAACGAGGCCAGGGACGATCCCGAATTCAGGGCGGAGCTGAACGCGCTGTCGACCTTCTATGCAGGCCGGCCCTCAAAGCTCTATTTCGCCGAAGGACTGACCAGGCACCTTCGCGAGGTTTCCTCGGCCAAGGGCCTTGGCGGCGGCGCAAAAATCTATTTCAAGCGGGAGGATCTGAACCACACCGGCTCGCACAAGATCAACAACTGCCTCGGCCAGATTCTGTTGGCCAAGCGCATGGGGAAGAAAAGAATTATCGCCGAGACGGGCGCTGGCCAGCACGGCGTCGCCTCGGCGACGGTCGCGGCGCGCTTCGGCTATCCCTGCGTCGTCTATATGGGCGCGACCGATGTCGAGCGGCAGAAGCCGAACGTTTTCCGCATGAAGCTGCTGGGCGCGGAGGTGCGGCCGGTGAGCGCCGGCCACGGCACGCTGAAGGACGCCATGAACGAGGCGCTGCGCGACTGGGTGACCAATGTCGAGGACACCTATTATCTGATCGGAACGGCAGCCGGCCCGCATCCCTATCCGGAGTTGGTGCGTGACTTCCAGTCGGTGATCGGCATCGAGGCGCGCGCCCAGATCCTGGAACAGGAAGGCCGGCTGCCCGACGCGATCATCGCCGCGGTCGGCGGCGGCTCCAACGCCATCGGCCTCTTCCACCCGTTCCTCGATGATCGCGGCGTAAAGATCATCGGCATCGAGGCGGGCGGACGCGGGCTCGACGGGATCGAGCATTGCGCCTCCATGAACGCCGGCAAGCCGGGCGTGCTGCACGGCAACCGCACCTATCTCTTGCAGAATGCAGACGGGCAGATCCTCGACGGCCACTCGATCTCGGCCGGGCTCGACTATCCCGGCGTCGGGCCGGAGCATTCCTGGCTGCGCGATTCGGGCCGCGTGGACTATGTGCCGATCCTCGACAACGAGGCGCTGGAGGCGTTCCAGCTCACCACCCGCGTCGAAGGCATCATCCCGGCGCTGGAATCGGCGCATGCCATCGCCCATGCGATGAAGCTCGCGCCGACCATGGGCAAGGACCAGATCGTGATCGTCAACCTCTCCGGCCGCGGCGACAAGGACGTCCACACCGTCGCCGGCATGCTCGGCATGGAGATCTGATCATGACCACCCGCATCGACCGCTGCATGGCGAAGCTGAAAGCCGAAGGGCGCCCGGCGCTCGTGACCTATTTCATGAGCGGCGACCCCGATTACGACACGGCGCTTTCGATCATGAAGGCGCTGCCCAAGGCCGGCAGCGACATCATCGAGATGGGCATGCCGTTTTCCGATCCGATGGCCGACGGCCCGGCGATCCAGGCGGCCGGCCTGCGCGCGCTGAAAGGCGGCCAGACGCTGGTGAAGACGCTCGAGATGGCGCGCGACTTCCGCGCCGGCGATGACGAGACGCCGATCGTTTTGATGGGCTACTACAATCCGATCTACAGCCATGGCGTCGACCGCTTCCTGGCAGATGCGAAGGCGTCCGGCATCGACGGGCTGATCGTTGTCGACCTGCCGCCGGAAATGGACGAGGAGCTCTGCATCCCCGCTGTCAAGGCCGGGATCAACTTCATCCGGCTGGCGACGCCGACGACCGACGACAAGCGCCTGCCCAAGGTGCTCCAAAACACCTCCGGCTTCGTCTACTACGTGTCGATGACCGGCATCACCGGCTCCGCGCTGGCCGACACGGCCAAGGTCGCCCCCGCCGTCACCCGCATCAAGAGCCACACCGATCTACCGGTCTGCGTCGGCTTCGGCGTCAAGACGGCGGAACAGGCCCGGGTGATCGGGGCGTCGGCCGACGGCGTCGTGGTCGGCACGGCGATCGTCAATGCGGTGGCCAATGTTCTCGGCCCGAAGGGCGAGAAGACCGCCGATCCGGCCGAAGCCGTGGCGACGCTGGTCAGCGGGCTCGCGCAGGGCGTCCACTCCGCCCGCCTTGCACCCGCCGAATAGTTTCCCATTTTATCCAGACCACGGGAAAAGCGATCATGAACTGGATCACCAATTACGTCCGCCCACGCATCAACTCCATGCTGGGCCGACGCGAAATGCCGGAAAATCTCTGGATCAAGGATCCGGAGAGCGGCGAGATGGTCTTCCACAAGGATCTGGAAACGAACCAGTTCGTCATCCCGTCCTCCGGCCACCACATGAAGATCTCGGCCCGGGAGCGGCTGAAATTCTTCTTCGATGACGGAAGGTTCGAAGTCATCGAAAACCCCAGGGTCGTGACCGATCCGCTGAAGTTCCGCGACGAGAAGCGCTATGTCGACCGGCTCAAGGATGCCCGCGCCAAGACCGGCATGGAGGATGCGATCCTCAATGCGCTGGGCACGATCGAAGGCCTGCCGGTCGTGGCGACGGTTCAGGATTTCGCCTTCATGGGCGGCTCGCTCGGCATGGCCGCAGGCGACGCCATCATCCGCGCCTTCGAGGTTGCGGTGGAAAGGCGGCGGCCGATGATCCTGTTCGCCGCTTCGGGCGGCGCGCGCATGCAGGAGGGCATCCTGTCGCTTATGCAATTGCCGCGGACTACAGTTGCCGTCGACCGGCTGAAGGAAGCCGGGCTGCCCTATATCGTCGTCTTGACCAATCCGACGACGGGCGGCGTCACCGCCTCCTACGCGATGCTGGGCGACGTCCATATCGCCGAGCCGGGGGCGCTGATCGGCTTTGCCGGCCCGCGCGTCATCGAGCAGACGATCCGCGAAAAACTGCCCGACGGCTTCCAGCGCGCCGAATATCTGATGGATCACGGCATGGTCGATATGGTGGTATCGCGACTCGAGCTCAAATCGACGATCGCGCGATTGTTGAAGATACTGATGAAGACGCCGGAAGAGGCGAAAGACCAGGAGCCGGAGATACTGCCGCCCGCCACGGTCCCGTCCGAGGTCCGGCCGCAGGCCTGAAGCGACATTTAACGCCGCGGTCTGACATTGTGCGCAAGCCCGCGCTTGCCTAGGACTTCCTCATGACAACGCTCCTGGCCGACCGCGAAATCGACCGCCTGCTGGCGCTTCACCCGAAGGGTTTCGACCTTTCGCTGGAGCGGATCACGCGGCTCCTCGACCGGCTCGGCAATCCGCAGGACAGGCTGCCACCGGTCATCCACATCGCCGGCACCAACGGCAAGGGCTCGGCCGCCGCCTTTGCGCGGGCGCTGCTCGAAGCCGAGGGCCTGCGCGTCCATGTCCACACCTCGCCGCATCTGGTGAACTGGCACGAGCGCTACCGGATGGGGGCGAAGGGTGGCGGCAGGCTGGTCGACGACGCGGTTCTGGCCGAGGCGATCTCGCGCGCCGCCGAGGTCAATCGCGGCGAGCCTATCACCGTGTTCGAGATCCTGACCGCCGTCACCTTCATGCTGTTTTCCGAACATCCGGCAGATGCGGCCATCATCGAGGTCGGGCTCGGCGGCCGCTTCGACGCGACCAATGTGATTTCACGAGCGGCCGCGAGCCTGATCATGCCGATCTCGCTCGATCACCAGTCGTTCCTCGGCGACCGCGTCGAACTGATCGCCGCCGAAAAGGCCGGCATCATCAAGCCCGGCTGCCCGGTCGTCATCGGCGCGCAGGAAAGCGGGACCGCGCAGGATGTCCTCGTCGAGGTGGCGGACCGGCTCGGCTGTCCGGTCTCGATCTACGGCCAGGACTACCTCGCCTATGAGGAGAACGGCCGCATGATCTACCAGGACCAGTTCGGCCTGATGGATCTGACGCCGCCGCGCCTGCCAGGCCGGCACCAGTTCGCCAATGCCGCCGCCGCGATCGCGACGGTCAAGGCTGCCGGCTTCGAGATCGGCCACCGCGCCGTCGACCGCGCAATGGCAAACGTCGCCTGGCCGGGCCGCATGCAGCGCCTGCCGCAGGGCCGGCTGTCGGACCTAGCGCCCGAGGGCGCGGAAGTCTGGATCGACGGCGGCCATAATCCGGGCGCCGGCCTCGTCATCGCCGAGGCGCTGGTCGAGCAGGAGGAAAAGATCAGCCGGCCGCTGTTTTTGATCTGCGGCATGATCAACACCAAGGACCAGACCGGCTATTTCCGCGCCTTCGAAGGCATGGCGCGCCATGTCTACACGGTTCCGGTCAGCATGAGCGAGGCCGGCGTGCCCAATGCGGAACTCGCCGTGCGCGCCATCGAGGCCGGCCTTTCGGCCGAACCGGTCAGCTCGGTCGCCAATGCGCTGATGCTCTTGCGCGACACATGGGACGAGAGCGAGGCGCCGCCGCGCATCCTTATAGGCGGGTCGCTCTATCTGGTCGGCGCGGTGCTCGCCGAGAACGGCACACCGCCCACTTGAGCAACAAAAAGCCCGGCGCGGGGGCCGGGCTTTCTCGTAAACTGTTTTGGCTGAAATCAGGTGACGTTGCCGCTGATCCAGTGCGACAGCGCGGTCTTGGGCAGCGCGCCGACCTTCATGTCGGCGACTTCGCCGTCCTTGAAGATCATCAGAGTCGGGATCGAGCGAACGCCGAACTGCGCCGCGATCTCCGGATTCTCGTCGATATTAAGCTTTGTGATCTTCACCTTGCCGCCCATTTCGGTCGAGATTTCCTCGAGCGACGGACCGATCATCTTGCAGGGACCGCACCATTCGGCCCAGAAATCAACGACGACCGGACCGGAGGCGTCGAGCACGTCCGCCTTGAAGCTGTTCTTGTCGACCTTCACAGTGGCCATAGGAAATCCTTTCGAGGTTCGAGGTCGCACCACATGTGGTGCCGGAGGCGGATGGCTTCAAGCAGAGTTTGTGTCACGCCTGCGTGAGTCGGACAAGAGCCTCGTCCATCACTTCCGCGGGAAGCTCGATCAGCCGCGGCTCCTCGGTGAAAAGAAGCGCCGCCATAACGGTCTTGCCGGGGTAGAGGGGCGCAAGCAGGGCGCGGTAAAGCGCTAGCTGCACGATATAGGCCGGCGGCACGGCTTCCAGCGTCTGCGGCGCGGGGCGGTTGCTCTTGTAGTCGACGATCTGCACTTCGCCGGCGGTGATCGCGAGCCGGTCGATCGTGCCGGAAATCGCGCGCTCCTTGCCTCTGACTTTCAGCCTGCCCATGACCGAGACTTCGGCGCGAGAACCTTCGGCAAACAGCGGCGAAAAACGCGGCGAGGCGAGAATCGCTTCGACCGAGACCAGCGCAGCTTCGCGCTCTCCGGCCGGCCAGCCCGCGCCGGCGCGTTCAAGATAGCGCCGGCCGGCGGCGGTGCGCTCGGCCGCCGGTAGGGTCGGCAGCATCTGCAAAAGCTTGTGCAGCGCGATGCCGCGGGCGATGGCGAAGCCCGGCTCCACATCCGGATCGAGCACCGGCGAGCGGCCGGAAATCACCGGCTCCCTGGTCTCGTCGATCAGTACCGACGCGCCGGACGGCGAAAGCGGCTTGGGCAGCGATTCCGAGGGCGGCAGATTCTCGAACAGTCTCGGCGGGATTTCCACGACGGCTCGCTGTGCTTCGCCCGCAACCTCAGCCGCGAGACCCGCCGCCGGTCCGGTGCTGATCCGAAAGCGGCGGACGGGGTCACCTCCGGCCGGATGCGCGCGCTCTTCGCTGTGCTCCGAGCCCGCCAGCGCGCGGCTGACGATGGCGTGCCAGGTCGTGTCGTTCTGGCCGCGCTTGCCGTGATAGCCGCAGACGATCAGCCGGTCTTCCGCGCGCGTCATGCCGACATAGAGCAGGCGGCGGTATTCGTCGTCGGCGCGCTCCCTGATGCGCAGCGCCGCCTCCCGCGAGACGCCGTTGGCGATATCGGCGGACGAGCGCCACAGATACGCCTTGACGTCGCGAAGCTCGCCGCGCGGCTCGAAAGGCACCAGGCGCGGCAGATGCTGCTCGCTGAAGGGCGCCGCCCCGCCGTCGACCAGGAACACCACCGGCGCTTCCAGGCCCTTGGCCGCGTGCACCGTCATGATGCGCACCTCATCGCGCGTCTGGTCCATCTCGCGCTTGATGTCGGGGCCGGCGCTTTCCAGCGTCGCCAGGAAGGCCTCCAATCCCGGCAGGCCGGCGCGCTCCTCGGCGAGGCAGAAATTCAGGAACTCGTCGAGAATGTCGCCGGCTTCCTGGCCGAGCCTTGCGATCATGCGGCGGCGCACACCGTCGCGGCCGAGCACGCCCGAATAGAATTCGAAAACCGGCTTGAACGCCGCCTCGCCGGCCCAGGAATCGAGCTTCTCGGCGATCAGGCCCAGCCTTATGTCGGTCTCGCCGTGCTTGCGCAGCGAAGCAGCGAGCGACATGCCCTTGCCGCGGCCGGCTGCGAGCGCGAACAGGTCGTCCTCGCTGAGCGCGAAGACCGGACTCCGGAGCACAGCGGCCAGCGACAGATCGTCCTCAGGCTGGATCAGGAAACGCCCAAGCGCGATCATGTCCTTGACCGCTATATGGCCGGGCAGGCTCAGCCGGTCGGCGCCCGCCACCGGGATCTGCCGGTTTTTCAGGCTGCGCGCCAGCGCGTGGACGAAGCGGTCGCGCTTGCGCACCAGCACCATGACGTCGCCGGCGCTCAGCCTCTTGCCCGTCCCCTCGATGATCTCGCCGGACCGGATCCAGTCCTGAATCGTGGCAGCCACCTGCTCGGCCACCCGCACCGCCGGGGCCTGCGCGTGGTCGATGGCCTCCCGCCAATCCTCCGGCTCCTCGATCGCGGCGGCGCCGATCGACGGCCAGACCTCGACATAGCCGGGCTCGTTGTCGCGGATCGCCTTGTGTCCCGGCGGGTCCGGATCGTGCGACAGGCCGCGGCGGGCCTCTTCGCTGGCAAAGACCAGATCGACCGCAGCGAGCACGTCGCCGGTCGAGCGGAACGACCAGGTCAGCCCGACCCTTTCGAAGCTGCCGTTGGCTCCGCGGATTTTCTGCGAGAATTCGTGGCCGGTTTCTGCGAAGGATTCGGGCGCCGCGCCCTGGAAGGAATAGATCGACTGCTTTTCGTCGCCGACGGCGAACACCGTGCGGTGGACATTGTCGCGAGCGCCCAAGCCGGCAAAGAACTCCTCGGCCAGCCGCTTGACCACATTCCACTGGTCCGGACTGGTGTCCTGCGCCTCGTCCAGCAATATGTGGTCGATGCCCTTGTCGAGCTTGTACTGTACCCACGGCCCGGCATCCTGGCGAGCCAGCAGCCGCACGGTGCGGGTGATCAAATCATTGAAGTCGAGAAAGCCGCGCCCGGCCTTCAGTTGCTCGTAGCGGGCGATCAGCCAGTCGGCGATGGTCAGTGCGGCGCGCGTGCCTTCGAGCATGCGGAACAGCGCCAGCCGGTCGCAGGCGGCCATGATCGCGTCGGTGGCTTGCGCGTAGCGCTGCGGCAGATCGGGCAGGCGGGCGAGCAGCTTCTTGGTGAACAATCTGCCGGTAGCATAGGGCTCGCCATCGCCCTTGAGAAAGCCGCGCGCAAGCAATTGCAGGCGTCTTACCGGATCGGATTCGGCGAAGGCGAGAGCCGCATCGGGGAGGATGTCCTTGAGCACGGAGCGGGCGTCGACCGCGTCAGCGTCGGCCGCGAACCGCTCCAAAAACTCCGGCGGGAATCCGGGAAGCGGCCAGGCTATTGAAGCAATGCCCTCGGCGCTGTCCTCCGGCGTGAAATCGAATTCCGAAAACAGCGCCTCGTAAGGCGCGGGCTCCCCGCCCGCAGCGTCTATCAATATGCGCAGGCTGTCGCGCTTCTGCACGATCTCCTGCAGCAGCATGTCGAGGCCCCATTCGCCGCCGCGTTCCAGCACGGCGGCGAATGCCTCGGCGAGTTCGGGATTGCCGGCCGCAGCGCCCGTAATCATCTCGCGGCGCGCGGTGGCGAACAGCGTCTGCTCCATCGCCGGATCGAGCATCTCGAAATGCGCGGCGATGTTGGCTTCCAGCGGGAACTGGTGCAGTACCGATTCGCAGAACGCGTGGATCGTCTGGATTTTCAGCCCGCCGGGGGTCTCCAGCGCCTGCGCGAACAGGCGGCGAGCGCGCCGCATCTTCTCGGCGTCGGGTTTGCGGCCGTCCAGCTCTTCGATCGCTTTCGCCAGTTCCTCGTCGCCGAGCATCGTCCAGGACGACAGGCTGGAAAAGACTCGGTTCGACATGTTGGCGGCGGCCGCGCGGGTATAGGTCAGGCACAATATCCTCGAGGGATCGGTGCCCTCCAGCAAAAGCCGGATGACGCGCTGCGCCAGCACATGCGTCTTGCCGGAGCCGGCATTGGCCGACACCCAGACGGAGTGCTGCGGATCGGAGGCCTTTGCCTGCCGCTCGGCGGTCTCGAAGGGGACTGTGAACTTCTTCTTCATTCGCCGGTGTCCACATCGTCCGGCCCGTCGCCGCCGGCCGACCACTCCAGGACCCGCGCCAGATGATCGTAGTCGCCGTCGGTCTCGCCTTCCCGGAACGGCAGAGCCCGCGAAAGATAGCCGGCTTCCGGCTCGTTGTAGTGCTCCAGCAGCGCTTCAAGCCGCTCCCAGGCTTCCTGCGACAGCGCCGGGCCTGATTTGGGCGTCCCGTTCACGCGCAGGATCGATTCCTCCAGCACCAGGCCGTTGGCTTTCAGCCGCACGAATGCGAGTTCGGCCGGCGTGCGGGCGCCGAGCTCGCGGAACGCGCCGCGCTGCAGCAGCGCGCCTTCCAGCGCCAGTTGCGGCGCAAGCAGCGTGTGCGCCTGCATTTTCGAAGGCGAGGAGCCGGTCTTGTGGTCGATTATGTCGGCCATGCCGGCCGGCAGCAGGTCGATGCGGTCGGCATAGCCCGACAGCGTCACGCCGGAGCCGCCGACTTCAGTCGCTTCGGCATGCGCCTCCGGATGGCGGCTGACAACATTTGCCGCACGGGCGCGCTCCCAGGCGATGAATTCCGCAGCCATCTTCATGAAGCGCGGCCACCATATCGCCTCGACGTCCTCCGGCAGCGCGCACTCTGCAAAGCCCTCGCGGCCAGCCTCGATGAGCAGCTCGTAGGCTTCCTCATTGCGCGGATCTGCAACCGTCTCGGAGAAGCGGTGGAGTATCCTGTGGAACAGCGTGCCGCGTTCGGCCGCGCCGGGGTCGCGCACCAGCGGATCGATCGGCGCGAGGCTGAGTATCTTGCGCGCATAGACCGCGTAGGGATCGCGCCGCAGCGTCTCGATCTCGGTCACGGAAAAATGGCGAGGACGGACGTCGAGCGGCGGCTTCGGCGCGGGCCGTTTGGCGAACCTGACCGGCGCACCGGCATCGAGCGCACGCGCCCAGTCGAGCAGCGAAGCGCCGCGCGCGCGCATGATCCCGGCCTGGTCGGGTCCGGCGAAGGCCAGCAGGCGCTGCAGCCAGCGTGACGGCACCGCAGGCGCGTCGCCTGAGCGTGCCGAGCGCGCCAGGATTATGTCTTCCGTTCCCACCGCCATCTGGAAATCATGGGCCGACTGGCCGATGCGGCGCTCCGGCGGCTCGAGGTCGATGCCGGTCTTCATGACGCGCGACATGAAGCGGTCGGCCTGCGGCTTGCGCGGCCAGACGCCCTCGTTCAGCCCGCCGACAACCAGCGTGTCGACCGACTGCAGCCGCGCTTCTAGAGCGCCCCAGATCGCGATGCGGCTGTCGGTTCCGTGAGCCGGCTTGACGATTTCGGGCGCAAGCAGCGCCTCCAGCACGTCCGGCCATTCCGCCGCGTCGAAAGTGAGCGACGCCGTCGAAGCGACCAGCCCGCGCAGCAGTTCGGCGAGCTTCTCGCCGACGTCGCCGGCATAAAGCGCGTCATTGCCGCCTTCGGGACCGCGCGCAAAATTTTCGAGCGTCATCACGGTGGCGCGCATGATCGCCGTCAGCTCGACCTCGCCGGCTCGCCGGAACGGAGCCAGCGGCGCGATGGCTTCGGCGAGCCGCCGCAACACGCTGCGCGCCGCGTTGATGCGCCGCTCGCCCAACCTTTCAGACCATGCGGGCTGCCGTTTCTGGCTGGCCAGGGCCGCATACCGCTCCTCGAAAAGAGTCACCAGCTCATGGACGTCCGGCCTGCCCGTGCCGCCGCGCAGCGCGACCAGCTCGATTGTCTCCACCGCCGCCCGGACGGAGCTCCGCTCCAGCCCGAGCGAAATCAGCGGATGCTTGAGCAGCGACAGCAGCGACAGCGGATCGCCCGGGCTGAACGCCGCCTTGACCAGCAGGCGCAGAAGCGCTCCGGGCGCGGTGTTGGCGAGCGGGACGCCGCCTGAATCATCGGCGCGAACACCGAAGCGCAGCAGTTCGGCCGATACCCGGCGCGCCAGGTTTCTGTCGCCGGTGACCAGCGCGGCGGTGCGGCCCGGCGCCTCGACGGCCGCCTTCAGCGCGACCGCGATGGCCGCCGCCTCGTCCCGCTCATTGGCGGCTTCCAGCAGCGTCACACCGGAGAGCGCATCGGCCAGTTCGCCGGAATTCATGGTGCCGCGCCGCCCGGCCCAGTCGTCGGTGGTTTCGGCCGGCCTGAGCGCCTCGCCGACCAATGCCGCGCGCGCCGACATCGCCTTGTTTGGCGACCCGACCTCTTCGACATCGGCGCGCAGAATGCCGATCTTCTGCAGGAGCTTTGCCAGGCCGTATTGCGGGTGGCCCAGCACCGAAGCCTGCGGCGCAAGGTCCGAGATGACCGACCAGGACCGCTCATCGAGCGTCTTGTCCAGTCCGGGCAGCACCACGGCGCCGTTCGGCAGACGTGCGATGGCCGACAGCAGCTCGGCGGTCGCTGGTATGGAGCCGGTAGAGCCGGCCGCGACTACCGAGCCGGCCGGCGGATTGTGCTTCAGCCGCTCGGCCTCCAACCGGATCAACGCGCTTCGGTGCGCGGCCGGGTTCGACTGCCCGCGCTCTGCGAGCAGCGCCGGCCATGCCGAGGTTACGATTTCGAGGAAATCCAGCGTCACCTGCCACCAATTGGCGAGGTCGCCCGAAACCAACTCGCTGAGCTTCTTCCAGTCCGAACCCTCGGTTTCGATCTCGTCCATCAGCGCGGCGAGGTCGCGCGCCAGCCAGATGGCGTCGGCTGTCGAGGCCGGCACGACGATGTCTTCCTCGAACAGGGCCGCGACATGGGCAGGCAGGCGGCGCTTCCAGGCGCGCACCATCGGCGCAAGCAGCAGCAGCCGGTCCGCCGCCGCGATGGGCGGCAAGAGATCGATCGCGTCTGCGCCGCCCGGGGCGAAGATCGCCTCGTCCTCGTCGAATTCGCCAAGCGGCCGGATCACCGGCAGGATCGCCGAACGCCCGCCCGCCATGTCGACGAACACGCCCCGCAGCTCGCGCGCGGCGCGGCGCGTCGGCACGTAGATCGTCACATCGGCCAGGGCCAGCGGATCGCCGTCGAAGCGGAAGCCGGGCACGAGCCGGCCGCCATTCAGCGCCTCGGCCAGGGTCGGCAGGAAGGCGACGCCGGGCGGGATTGAAAACACCCGCGGCGGCTTTCCGCCGCCGGTCATGCGCCGACCGCTTGAGCCCGCGCGACAGCCGCCTCGGCCGGCGCGAGTGCGTCCGGTGTGCCGACCGTGATCCAGCTGCCATTCATGCGCAGGCCGAACAGCCGGCCCGCCGCGATTGCGCGGTCGAAATAGAGATTGAGCGAGTGTTTCGTGATTGCTGCGCCGGCAAAGATTCCGGGTTGGACGATCGCTGCTCCGGCATAGATCAGGCCGGACAGGTCGCCGCCGGCGCGGGACAGGCGGCCGTCGGGCGCGGCCAGGAAATCCGTGCCGCCGCTATGGCCGGTGGCCGACCGCAGGTCGGCCAGCATCAAAAGCATATCCATCTTCGACGCATCCCACGCCGCAGCGAGCCTTGCGAGATTGGATTCGGCCTCGTCGACCCAGAAAGTGTCGGCGTTGATGACGTAGAACGGTTTTGGCCCAAGCTCCGGCAGCGCCTTGACGATGCCGCCGGCCGAATCGAGCAGCGCCTCGCTTTCATCGGAAATTATTATACTCGGCTTCTGCCGCCGGCTCACATGGGCGACGATCTGTTCGGGCAGATAGTGGACGTTGACGACGGCCTTGGCGACGCCGACTTCGGCCAGGCTGTCCATTCCCCAATCGAGCAGCGGCTTGCCGGCGACTTCGATCAGCGGCTTTGGCTTTGTGGCGGTAATTGGCCGCATGCGTATGCCGAGCCCGGCGGCGAGGACCATCGCGGTATCAGGCGCGCCATTCATTCCGCGGTATCTCCAAGCAGGCCGTTGCTACTGTAGAAATCCTTGAGCCCGGCGAGCGCCGGATGCGCCAGGGCCCGGCCGAGATAGGCGCGGATGCGAGGCAAATGGCGAAGATAGTCAGGCTTGCCGTCGCGCTCGTTGAGACGCACGAAAATGCCGAGGATCTTCGAATTGCGCTGCGCCGCCATCGCCGCATAGGCTTCGCTGAAACCGGCTTCGTCGAACGGGCCCGCCGCCCGGCGCGCGGCGACATAGGCGTCGTAGGTCGAACGCTCGATTTCAGGCGAAACAGTCACGCGCGCATCCATGGCCAGCGATGCGAGATCATAGGCCGACGGCCCGATCAGCGCATCCTGGAAATCGAGTACGCCGATGCGGTCGTGGCCCTGGCGTTCGCCGCGCCAGATCAGGTTCGGCGAGTGGAAATCGCGCAGCATCAGCGTCTTTTCCGTACCTTCCAGTCGGTCGAATACCGCATTCCATACGTTCTCGAAGCCGCTTCTCACCTTATCATGAGCCGGCTTACCTGTTGCGAATGGAATATACCAGTCGACCAGCAATTCCGCCTCGATCATCATGGCATCGCGGTCGAAAGGCGGAACGAGATGATGCACGCCCATCGCCGCTTCCATACGGCTTGGCCACTTCCGGCCATGCATCATGGCGAGCAGTTCGGCCGCAGCGGCATAACGCCCGGCCACCGGTTTTCCGTCATCGAGAAAGCTGCCGGAGCCGAGATGCTCGATGAGCAAAAAGCCCTGTTCGAGATCGGCGGTGAAAATCTCCGGAACCGCCACGCCGCCGGCCTTCAGCGCGCGGTCGATGGCGACGAAGGCCGAGACGGACTGCGCCGTATGGGCGATCTCGGCATAGGGTTTCCCGTCGCGGACCGGCGGCCCGAGCACCAGTTTCGGCGAATTCATCAGCACTAGCGGCGGCTGGCCATCATCATCGACGATCTCGTAGGAGCGCGCCGATGCGTCTCCGGCGAAGTATTTCCGCTCCGCGTCGGCATGGCCCGACCGCGCCAGAAAATCGCGCGCGGCTAGCGAGCGGCCGATGCGCTCGATGGCGGCGCCAGTCCCGGTGATCCGGGCAAGCCTGCCCGCATCCTGATGGGTAAGCTCGAGATGGACGGCGCTTTCCGGCAGGCGGCTCGCCGCCCGGTCCGGCCATTCGACGAGAGCCGCGCCCTGCGCGATCGCGTCGTCGAAACCCAGTTCGTCAAGCTCGGCCGCCGATGCCAGCCGGTAAAGATCGAAATGATGAACCGGAACACGCCCCTCATAGGCCTGCACGAGAGTGAAGGTCGGGCTCGGAACCTCCAGCTCCGCGTCGCCGGCCAGCGCCCGGATCAGACCGCGCGCCAGCGTCGTCTTGCCGGCGCCCAGATCGCCTTCGAGCGCCAGAACATCGCCGGCGTGCAACGCCAACGCCAGATCCGCTCCGAGCATGGTCGTCGCACGCTCGTCGGGGAGGAACCGCTCAAGGCTCGAAAAATCCATCAGGCAGCACTACTCCGCCGCGGCGCGGACGCCGCTCGGCGCTGCCGGAAATTCGCAGGTCACCGTGGTGCCGCGATTCTGGCCGGTGTCGATGCGCACCTTGCCGCCATGCAATTCGACGAAGCTCTTGACGATCGACAGGCCGAGCCCGGCGCCGCGCCGCCTGCCGCCATTGACCCGCGGCTCGAAGCGCCGGAACACAGTGTCGAGGATTTCGGGCGGCATGCCGGGACCGTCATCATGTACGGAAAATTCGACCCCGTGCGGCAACTGTTGGCAGGAGAGCGTGATCGTGCTCGCCTCCGGCGCATAGTTCACGGCATTGCTCAACAGATTGTAGAGTATCTGGCGGATGCGGGTTTCGTCTCCGTGGAAAGTCTTCGGCGCGCCGGATGCGTCGACCTCCAGCCTGATCGAATGCTCCTCCAGCCGGTCGGCCACAAGTTCGGCCGCCGCCGCGATCGTCTGGTCGATACGAACCTCGGCGATCTCCAGCTCCATGATGCCGGCGTCGACGGTGGCGAGGTCGAGAATGTCGTTGACGATGGTGAGCAGCACGGAAGACGACGAGCCGATATGCTCGACATATTCGCGCTGGCGCGGCGCCAGCGGTCCGGTGGCGGCCAGCGACAGGAGTTCGGTAAAGCCGATGATGTTGGTCAGCGGCGAGCGCAGCTCGTAGGACACGTGCTGGACAAAATCGTTCTTGAGCTGGTCGGCCTTCTGCAACGCCTCGTTCTTCTCCTTCAGCGCGCGCTCGACAGCGACGCTGTCGGTGACGTCGACGAAGGTCATCATGACCTGGCCGTTGGGCAGGTGGATGATGGCGTAGCGCAGCACCGTGCCGTTCACTAATTCGGTCTGGCCGTGCCGGTCGCGCCGCTCGTCATCGAAGCCGGTCACCGCCGCGACGAAGCCGCCCCAGGGGCTGTCCTTGGCGAGCGCCTCGCACCGCTCGCGGATCGCCGATATGTGCATCTTCTGGCCGACAATATCGGCCGGCAATCCCCACAGACCGGTAAAGGCGGGGTTCGACAACCTGATGCGACCGTCAGGCCCGAACACGGCCACGCCTTCGGCCAGATTGTCGAGCGTCTCGCCCTGCACCCTGACCACCGTATTGTAGCGGCTTTCGAGGTTCATCTTCTCGGTCAGGTTCTCGAACACCCATGTCACGCCGCCCTTGGGCTGCGGGTTGGCGACGACGCGGATCGTGCGGCCGTCGGGCAGATGCCACCAATGCTCCTGGGTCTCGACCGCGCGATAGGCGGCAAGCAGGTTTTCCTTCCAGCGCCGCCATTCCGGCTGCTCGGCGATCTTGCCTTCGCTGCGCAGCCGGTCGAGCAGCAGCGCATTGTCGGGCGCGCTGGCCAGGAAGCCGCCATCGAGATCCCACAGCTTCTGGAAGGCCTGGTTGAAGAAGCGCAGCTTTTGACCGCTGTCGAAAATCGCCACTGCCGTGTTGAGCTGGTCGAGCGTGTCGGCATGGCTGCGGACCGTCCGCTCATACTCTTCGCGGATCGCCTCGATTGCGCTCATGTCGATGGCGATGCCGGCAGAGCCTTCGCCGCCGGCGTAATTGGTGACGGTGAAGACCTTGCGGTCGCCGCCGATAACAGTCGACAGCTTCTGCTCGAAGACCGGCGCGGCGAGATGCTGGCGGGCGATCGCCTCGCGCGCCGGCGTGCCGAGAAATTCCCTGCCTTCGCTGATCGCGGCGTCGGGGCTCGAAGCCTCCACCGCTTCGGCATAGGCACGGTTCACCCATTTCAGCTGTCCGTCGGCCGAGCGGATCCAGAACGGCATCTTCAGGGCGTCGACCAGCCCTAGCATATTCTCGTGCTCGGTAGAGAGCCGCTGGTTTTCCAGCCGCAGCCGCGCCTGGTTGCGCTGCGCCTCCGACAGCGACACGAACTTTATCAGCACATGGGCAGGGGTCTTGCGTCCCTGGACCTCCAGCGGTGCGCCGCTTTGCGTCTCGACCACGAGGTCGAAGGACACGGCCCTTTCGCGCAGTCGGGTCATTGCGTGGTCGAGCGCTGCCGCCGAGCGCGGCATCAGCCAGCGCCCGAAGGCCAGGAAAGCGGCGCGATCTTCAGGCGCGCCGGTCTCCGCCGGCAAGGCTCCGACCAGTTCCGGCTTCTGCTTCTCAGACGCCCACACCACCACGCGCTGGTCGCGCAGGTTGAGGAGGGCGTCGGAACGCTGCAGCGACGCGTTGAGATCGGCGATGCGGTTGCGCAGCTCCACATTCTCGGCCGATGTGCGCGCCCGTTCGCGGATCAGGACGATGGCCGAGATCAGCGCCGCGCCCATGACGCCGGCGAACATGGAAATCTGGATCACCTCGACCGTGTCAACCGAGAGGCCGGACGAGCGCACGACGGCTTCGGTCTGCGCGAACGCCAGATCGGCAGCCAGAAGCGTGGAAAGCGAGGTCGCGCCGAGCAGGCGCCGAACGGGGGAACGCGCGAACAGGCGCTTCGGCCATGCTCCGCCGAACCGCGCGCCGGCATGTGAATCATTGCGGCCGCCGGTAACGGCCAGTCCCGCCCTGTGCGGGTATTCCCCCGGCATGCCTTGTTCCTCTCCGCCGTCCGATTTCAAGACCGCCCGGCAATGCCCCGGCGGTCCGCCCAAAGAGCCGAAGCATCGCGAATCACGTCACCATACAGTCTGGGCGAATCGGCGTGAAGAAGGCTGCGGCGCAAAAAGAAAAACCGGGCGAAAGTCAATCGCCCGGTTTCAATATCTGGTAGTTTGGCAAACGCAGATTAGTATCTGTAGTGTTCCGGCTTGAACGGACCCTGCTGCGTCACGCCGATATAGGCAGCCTGCTCGCCGCTGAGCTCGGTAAGCCTGGCGCCGAGCTTGTCGAGGTGCAGCCGGGCGACCTTTTCGTCGAGGTGCTTGGGCAGGACATAGACCTCGTTCTTATAAGCGCCGGGCTTGGTCCACAGTTCGATCTGCGCCAGCACCTGGTTGGTGAAGGATGCCGACATGACGAAGCTCGGATGGCCCGTCGCATTGCCGAGGTTGAGCAGCCGGCCCTCGGAAAGCAGGATCATCCGTTTGCCGTCCGGGAAGGAGATCATGTCGACCTGCGGCTTGATGTTGGTCCATTTCAGGTTGCGAAGCGCCGCCACCTGAATTTCGTTGTCGAAATGGCCGATATTGCCGACGATCACCATGTCCTTCATCATGCGCATGTGGTCGAGCGTGATGACGTCCTTGTTGCCGGTGGTGGTGATAACGATGTCGGCGGTGGGGGCCGCATCTTCCAGCGTCACGACCTCGAAGCCGTCCATAGCCGCCTGAAGCGCGCAGATCGGGTCGACCTCGGTAACCTTGACGCGGGCGCCGGCGCCCTTGAGCGAGGCGGACGAGCCCTTGCCGACATCGCCATAGCCGCAGACCACGGCAACCTTGCCGGCCATCATCGTGTCGGTGGCGCGGCGGATGCCATCGACCAGCGATTCCTTGCAGCCATACTTGTTGTCGAACTTCGACTTGGTGACCGAATCATTGACGTTGATCGCCGGGAAGGGCAGCAGGCCCTTCTTCTGCAACTGGTAGAGACGGTTGACGCCGGTCGTGGTCTCTTCGGTGACGCCGCGGATCGCGGCCTTCTGTCTGGCGAAGAAGCCTGGCGTCGCCGCCATGCGCTTCTTGATCTGGGCAAACAGGATCTCTTCCTCCTCGCTGCCCGGATTGGACAGCACGTCCTCGCCGGCTTCGGCGCGCGCGCCGATCAGAATGTACATCGTGGCGTCGCCGCCATCGTCGAGGATCATGTTCGACGTGCCGCCATCGGCCCACTGGAAGATGCGGTCGGTGTATACCCAATAATCTTCCAGCGTTTCGCCCTTGACCGCGAACACCGGAACGCCGGAGGCGGCGATAGCCGCGGCGGCATGGTCCTGCGTGGAGAAGATGTTGCAGGAGGCCCAGCGGATCTCGGCGCCGAGCGCCTTCAGCGTCTCGATCAGCACCGCGGTCTGGATGGTCATGTGCAGCGAGCCGGTGATGCGCGCTCCCTTGAGCGGCTTGGCCGAACCGAATTCTTCGCGGCAGGCCATTAGGCCGGGCATTTCGGTTTCGGCGATCTCGATTTCCTTGCGGCCCCAGTCGGCGAGCGAAATGTCGGCGACGATGTAATCCTTATCTGCCATGGCAGCGCTCCGGTGAAATGAGTTTGACGCGCGCCCCGGCGCAAAGCCGTTCAAAAGGCGCAATTTATCGGCGCCTGACTATCAGATAAGCCGGCCCCCGACAATGGGATATAAAGAAATCTTTATTCGTGCATGTCCCGGAGGGACGTCGGCGTCAGGAATCCTCGCCGAAACGGGCCGCTATCAGTTCCTCGAGCGCCGCCATGACCTCATTCGCCTCCGGTCCTTTCGCGGTCACTCGGATGGAACATCCGGGGCTGGCCGCAAGCATCATCAGCCCCATGATCGAGGTGCCCCCGACCTTCACCCCATCGCGTTCGACGTCGACCGAGGCTTCAAACCCGCCGGCGACCTGGACGAATTTGGCCGAGGCGCGCGCGTGAAGGCCGCGCTGGTTGACGATCTGGAACTCCCGGCTGACGACGCCGTCCTCACTCGAAAACGGCATTCCGCTCATTTGGTGCTCAAGAGCTGACTGGCGACGTTGATGTATTTGCGGCCGGCCGTCTGCGCTTCCTCCAGCGCGCCGGCCATATTGTCGGCCTTGCGCACGCTGGTGAGCTTGATGAGCATCGGCAGGTTCATGCCGGCGATCACTTCGATGCGACCCGGTTCCATCACCGAGATCGCCAGATTGGACGGCGTGCCGCCGAACATGTCGGTCAGCACAACGACGCCGGCGCCGGTGTCGGTATGCGCTACGGCGTCGACGATGTCGCGCCGGCGCTGCTCCATATCGTCGTCAGCGCCGATGGCGACGGTTGCGAAATTCTGCTGCGGCCCGACGACATGCTCGACGGCATGGCGGAACTCCTCGGCCAGCTGACCGTGCGTTACTAGCACGAGTCCGATCATTCTGCGGCAGCTCCCGTCACGGCTCTTGTCATGAGCTCATTTTGAATGCCCGGCGCTCCATTCCATTTCCGGGATGGCGGGAGCGCTATCTTGGCGACGCGGCGAGCGTTGACAAGTCCCAAATTGCGGCTGTGCCGGCCATATTGACGCATTTTGGCCATTGGTGTGTCCGGTTTTCACGCGAATGGCGGCAGGGAAAGCCGCGCGGCGATCGCCGCCGCCGCTCCAGCCGCATTGCGTTCCGCAAGGTCAAGACAGGCGACCTCGCAGCCGGCGAGCGTAGCCGTCGCCTCCTCCGGAAACCGCTCCGTGGCGTCTGCCGGCGACAGCCTGACCAGGAGGTCGATGACGGCGGACGGCTCGGCGGCGATCAGACGCGGACCGACGCCGCGCACCTCCACCAGCCCGCCGATCGCCGGCGGCGCGCTGCAGACCAATCGCCCTCCATGACTGGAGAGAAAGACCTGATCGTCCGAAACAAGCCGGGCGAACATCTCCTCGCGCCTTGCCTGTGCGATGAGCGCCAGCGCCAGCATGGTCTTGCCGGAGCCGGAGCCGCCGGTAATCAGCACGCCGCGGTCGCCGAGGATGACCGCCGTCCCATGCATGTTCTGCGGCGTCATGGTCAGCCTTCGGCGGGAAGCGTCATGACGAAGCGTGCGCCCTTCATGTCGCCCGGCTTGACGCCCGGAATGTTTTCGGCCGTCAGCGAGCCGCCATGCGCCTCGGCGATCTGCCGGCTGATCGACAGGCCGAGGCCCGAATTCTGGCCGAAAGCCTCGCCTGACGGGCGGTCGGTATAGAAGCGCTCGAATATGCGGTCGATGCTGTCGGTTCGGATGCCCGGGCCGTTGTCGTCGATGGTGACGATGATGAACTTGCCCTCACGCGCCAGCGAGACATTGATGTGTCCGCCCTCTTCCGGCACGAAGGAACGGGCGTTCTCGATCAGATTGGTGATGACCTGGCCGAGCCGCAGATCGTGGCCGATGACATAGTAGCCCTTGACGCCCTGAGGCAGCTTGGCGACCTTGAAATCGATCGTCATCTTGCGCTTCTGCCGGCCGGCATCCTGCGACACCGAAACGAGGTCGCCGACCAGCTTCTTCATGTCGACCCGCTCGGCATCCTCGCGCGCCAGTTCCGCATCGAGCCTGGAGGCGTCGGAAATGTCGGTGATCAGCCGGTCGAGGCGGCGAACGTCATGCTGGATCACATCCATCAGCCGCTCACGCGATTCAGCGCTCTTTGCCAGCGGCAGGGTCTCCACGGCGCTGCGCAGCGAGGTCAGCGGGTTCTTCAGCTCATGGCTGACATCGGCGGCAAAGCTCTCGATCGCCTCGATGCGGGCATAGAGCGCGTTGGTCATGTCGCGCACCGCGATGGACAGATTGCCGATCTCGTCCTGGCGGTCGGAGAAGTCCGGGATTTCCTCGCGATTCTTGACGCCCCGCCGCACCCTGACGGCGGCCGCCGAAAGCCGGCGCAGCGGGTTGGCGATTGTCGAAGCGAGCAGAAGGGACAGGATCACCGTGACCAGCGCCGCCACGCCGAAGACGCGCAGGATGGCCTTGCGCTCGGCAGCAACGATCTTGTCGATGTCGCCGCCTTCGGTCGACAGCATCAGCACGCCGAGCACGCCGCGAAACCGCTGGATGGGAACCGCGACCGAGACGATCTGCTCGCCCTGCTCGCTGACCCGGACGATGGTCGACGGGCTGCCGGTCAGCGCGTTCATCACCTCCGGGAACGCCGCGCCATTGCCGCCCGGCTGTTCGCGGTAGATCGGCAGGTCGGTGTCGCGGAAGAAGTCGAAAACCGTCTTCTGCAGCCGTTCGAGGATGTCAGGCTCTTCCTCCTGCACCGGCGGCAGGTTGTAGCGCAGGATCTGGCCGCGCGAGTAAAGATGCCGCGAATCGAGGAGCAGATTGGCGTCGCGGTCGTAGATGCGCGCCCGCGTTCGGGTCGGCGAGATCAGCCGCCGGAGCACCGGCGCAACGCGCTCCGGGTTGATCGGGAAGTCGAGATTGTCGAGCTGGTCTGAGCCTGGGCCGATGCTTTCGCCCGCCTGCAATTCGAGCAGCTTTTCCGGGTCGATGCTGATCGAATCGGTCTCGACCGTCGCAGAAGCCGCGATTGCGCCGGCGATGATCTCGCCCTGGGTCATCAGGCTTTCAACGCGCGCGTCGATCAGGCCGTCGCGGAACGTGTTGAGATAGAGGATGCCTACGACGAGGACGCCGAGGCCGGCCAGGTTCAGGAAGAGGATGCGGCGCGTCAGGCTCGAAAAGACATAATGGCCGAGAAAGCGCCGCAGCGGCACGGTCACCCTGGACAGAAGCGAAGGCAGAATCCGGCGCGGCCGCTTCGCGGCGGCCGCCGGCTTCTTCAACTCCACTTCCATGGCCATTTGAAACGCTGCTTAAGCCTCGCGGAACCGATAGCCGACGCCGTAAAGCGTCTCGATCATCTCGAAATCGTCATCGACCGCCTTGAACTTCTTGCGCAGGCGCTTGATGTGGCTGTCGATGGTACGGTCGTCGACATAGACCTGCTCATCATAGGCCGAATCCATCAGCGCGTCGCGGCTCTTCACGACGCCCGGACGCTGCGCCAGCGAATGCAGGATCAGGAATTCGGTGACGGTCAGCGTCACCGGCTCGCCCTTCCAGGTGCAGGTATGGCGCTCCTGATCCATGACCAGTTGGCCGCGTTCGAGCGAGCGGGCCTGCTGGTTCGGCGTCTTGGCAGCGGCCTCGCGGGCCGATGCACGGCGCAGCACCGCCCGGACCCGCTCTACCAGCAGGCGCTGCGAAAACGGTTTGCGGATGAAATCGTCCGCGCCCATCTTCAGCCCGAAAAGCTCGTCGATCTCGTCATCCTTCGAGGTCAGGAAGATGACCGGCAGATCGGTCTTCTGGCGCATGCGGCGCAGAAGCTCCATGCCGTCCATGCGCGGCATCTTGATGTCCAGTATGGCCAGGCTCGGCGGGCGAGCAGCCAGACCTTCCAGCGCCGAGGCGCCGTCGGTGTAGGTTTCGACGCGATAGCCTTCCGATTCCAGGGCGATGGAAACCGAGGTCAGAATGTTGCGGTCGTCGTCGACCAGCGCGATTGTCGCCATTTCAAGCTGCTCCCTCATGAGCGGGTGTCCCTTCCTTGGTCGAGAAGGGGCTATTGGGGGACAAATTGGGTACAAAATGTGGCACATCAACCGGCCGATGTCACAGCCGGGCTGCCACAATCGCTCCGCCCCGAGGTGTTTCTTTACCCGTTTGGCCCAGCGATCACAACGCCTTATGCCACTGATCCGATGCGGCCTATTGGCAGATATAACCGATTTAAACAAATTTCAAAACCCTTAAATCGATTAATGATTTGAAATCGTTCGGCTTTTCTGTTTCTGACAGCCGGGTGCCCCTGGGAAGCCTTCCGAGTTGGCGCGAAGCGGCGGCGGGCGTCTGAAAGGGCTCAAATGACGGAAATCGGAAAACGCAACCTCGCATGGGGGATCGACAAGGCCGGCCTGAAAACCTCGGGCAAAGTCCATTACAATCTTGGGACGGCGGCCCTCTACGAAGAGGCGATCCGGCGCGGGGAAGCCAGTCTGACTGCGCATGGCGCGCTCGTCGCCTATACCGGCCAGCACACCGGGCGCTCGCCCAAGGACAAGTTCGTCGTCCGCAACGCCGCGACCGAAGCCGACGTCTGGTGGGACAACAACAAGCCGATGAGCGAGGCGCAGTTCGATGCGCTGCTCGCCGATTTCACGGCGCATGCGGCCGACAAGGATTTGTTCGTGCAGGATCTGGTCGGCGGCGCCGACGAGAACCAGAAGCTGCCGGCGCGCGTCGTCACCGAATATGCCTGGCATTCGCTGTTCATCCGCAACCTGCTCATTCGCCCGGCGGCGGAGGAACTGGACCGCTTCGTGCCAAGCATGACGATCATCGACCTTCCTTCCTTTCGCGCCGATCCGGCGCGGCATGGCTGCCGCACCGAAACGGTCATCGCCGTCGATCTGACCCGCATGATCGTGCTGATCAGCGGCAGCTCCTATGCGGGCGAAATGAAGAAGTCCGTTTTCACCGCGCTGAATTACCTGCTCCCTTCGCGCGGCGTCATGCCGATGCACTGCTCGGCCAATGAGGGGCCGGACGGCGCCGCCGTGTTCTTCGGCCTGTCGGGCACCGGCAAGACCACATTGTCGGCCGATCCGTCGCGCACGCTGATCGGCGACGACGAGCATGGCTGGGGGCCGGACGGCATCTTCAATTTCGAAGGCGGCTGCTATGCCAAGACGATCCGCCTCTCGGAGGAGGCCGAGCCGGAGATTTTCGCGACCACGCGCCGCTTCGGAACGGTCCTGGAAAACGTCGTGCTCGACTATGACCGCGTTCCGGATTTCGACGACGGCTCGCTTACCGAGAACACGCGCTGCGCCTATCCGCTGGACTTCATCGCCAATGCCAGCAAAAGCGGCCGCGCCGGCCATCCGAAGAACATCATCATGCTGACCGCCGACGCGTTCGGCGTGATGCCGCCGATCGCCAGGCTCACGCCGGCGCAGGCCATGTATCACTTCCTTTCCGGCTACACGGCCAAGGTCGCCGGCACCGAAAAGGGCGTCAACGAGCCGGAGGCTACCTTCTCGACCTGCTTCGGCGCGCCTTTCATGCCGCGCCATCCTTCCGAATACGGAAATCTGCTGCGACGGCTGATCGCCGAGCACGGCGTCGACTGCTGGCTGGTCAACACCGGCTGGACCGGCGGCGCCTATGGAACTGGCAAGCGCATGCCGATCAAGGCGACGCGGGCGCTGCTTGCCGCCGCGCTCGACGGTTCGCTGAAGGACGCCGAATTCCGCACGGACCCGAATTTCGGATTCGCTGTGCCGCTCGCCGTTCCCGGAGTCGATGCGGCGATGCTCGACCCGCGCTCGACCTGGGCCGACCGCCCGGCCTATGACCGCCAGGCGAAGCGACTGGTCGGCATGTTCATCGACAATTTCGGCAAGTTCGAAGCCCATGTCGACGCCGCCGTGCTGAGCGCCGCGCCGCGCATGCAGGAAGCCGCGGAATAGCGGCCCCGACAGGCCCGCTTTATTGAAAAAGGCTCGGTATTTGCCGGGCCTTTTTCTTTTGGCTAAACCCGTTTCATGGTGAGGACGGAGGAACCCATGCCCGAGCTGAAAGAAATTCCGCTGCGCTTCCGCGGATATGCCGAGCCGGACATGTCGCGACGCGCCGCGGAGTTCCGTGAGCTGATGTCAAAGCGGCGGACGGTCCGGCATTTTTCCGGTCGGCCTGTACCGCGCCGTCTGATCGAGGATTGCGTGATGACGGCGGCGACCGCGCCGTCCGGCGCCAACCAGCAGCCCTGGACCTTCGTCTGCATTTCGGACGCCGCGATGAAGACGCGTATCCGCCAGGCCGCCGAGGAAGAAGAGCGCGAATTCTATGGCAGCCGCGCCTCGCAGGAGTGGCTCGACGCGCTCGGCCCGCTCGGCACCGACGCTGAAAAGCCGTTTCTGGAAACCGCACCATGGCTGATCGTCATCTTCGGCCAGCGTTACGGCCGCGGGCCGGATGGCGGAAAGGTCAAGCACTACTACGTGCCCGAATCAGTCGGTATCGCCACCGGCCTTCTGATCGCCGGTCTGCACAATGCCGGGCTCGCCTCGCTCACCCACACGCCGTCGCCCATGGGTTTTCTCAATGCGATCTGCGGCCGACCGGACAATGAGAAGGCGATGATCCTGCTGGTCGCCGGCTACCCGGCGGAGAACGCGAAAGTGCCGGACATACGGCGCAAGGGAGCGGACGAGATCATCGCCTGGCGCGAATGACCGAGCGCGGCGGCATCTCGATAGCGCCCGATGTCTTCATCGGCGAGGACGAACTGGTCGAGAACTTCATCCGCTCGTCGGGACCGGGCGGCCAGAACGTCAACAAGGTAGCGACCGCTGTTCAATTGCGCTTCGACGCAAGGAATGCGCCGGGCCTTCCCGAGCGCGTGCGGGAACGCACGATCAGCCTGGCCGGCCAGCGCGCCACCAAGGACGGCGTCATCGTCATCGAGGCCGGCCGCTTCCGCACCCAGGAGCAGAACCGCGCCGATGCGCGCGCAAGGCTGACAGAGCTCGTCGCCAAGGCCGCCGAGCCGCCGCCCAAGCCGCGCAAGAAGACGCGGCCGACCAAGGGCTCGGTCGAAAGGAGGCTGCAGAGCAAGGCGGGGCGCTCCACCGTCAAGAAACTGCGCGGCAAGATCGACAGCGACTAAGCTTCCTCGATTTTATGCGCGAGTGATCGCGCCGATCCGGCTTCCATTTTCGGATGGCAGATGCCAGATTTGCTGCGGGGGCGGCGCGAGGAGATTTTTGGCATGGGAATATTCGATTTCATGAAGAATGTCGGCGAGAAGCTGGGCTTCGGCGATGACGACGACGAGGCGGCGAAAGCCGCGGCTGTGAAGAAGGAACTCGAATCGCACAAGCTCGGCACCGACAAGGTCGATGTCGCGGTCAAGGGCGACAAGGTCATCCTCAAGGGCGTCGTCAAGGACCAGTCGATCTTCGAGAAGGCCGTCATCGCCGTCGGCAACACGCTCGGCATTTCGAAGGTCGAGGCTGACGAGCTCAAGGTAGTGGCTCCCGATTCGGGCCTGAAGCTCGACGACAAGGTCGACATGACGGAATTGGTCAAGGCCGCCACGCCGGCCAGGCAGCCGGTCTTCTACACGGTCAAGAAGGGCGACAATCTTTCGAAGATCGCCGAACGAAGCTACGGCAAGGGCAAGGCGTCGAAATACACCGTCATCTTCGAGGCCAACAAGCCGATGCTGAAGCATCCGGACAAGATCTATCCGGGCCAGGTGCTGCGTATTCCCGACCTCGAGACGGCCTGACGTATCGCCGGCGGGCGCGCCATTCTGGTGCGTCCTTCGAGGCTCGCCCGCATTGCCGGGCGACCTCGCTTCAACGTCTCGCGGGCTCGCACCTCAGGATGAGGGAGGTTGACGTTGGCTGCAATGTGGTGGCCAAGGTCAAAATCTGGTGTTAGCCGGCCCGCTGCAGGGCCGGTGCGTGCGTTGGTTGCCAATGTCGAAGGCTGAGCGGCTTGTCGTACGGTCCTCATCCTGAGGTGCGAGCGCAGCGAGCCTCGAAGGACGGACGCACCTATATGAAGACCATGATCCAGGTGCTTCCCAACGGCGTTCGCCACATCCCCGGCCATCTCGACCACGCCGCTCAGGAAGCGCTGGTCGAGGATATCCGCGAGATCGTCCAGGCCGCGCCCCTCTATAGTCCGGTCATGCCGCGCACCGGCAAGGAAATGAGCGTGCGCATGACCAATTGCGGGCCGCTCGGCTGGGTGACCGACAAGGAACGCGGCTACCGCTACCAGCCGACGCATCCCGTGACCGGCGAGCCGTGGCCGCCGATTCCGGACGCGCTGCTGCGCCTCTGGCAGGAAGTCGCCGGCTACCCGCCCCCGCCGGAAGCCTGCCTGGTCAACTTCTACACCGATGCGGCAAAGATGGGCCTGCACCAGGACCGCGACGAACTCGACCTCGCCGCGCCAGTCCTGTCGGTTTCGCTCGGCGACGACTGCCTGTTTCGCGTCGGCCAGACCAGCCGTGACGGCCAGACAAAGTCCTTCCGGCTGCGGAGCGGCGATCTGGTCGTACTCGGCGGCGAAGGCCGGCTCGCCTTCCACGGCGTCGACCGCATCTATCCGGCGACCTCGACGCTCCTGAAGAATGGCGGCCGCATCAACCTGACGCTGAGGCGCGTGACGCGTCCCGCCTGACCCATATTCACAGTTTCCTGAGCGCCACTTCCTCGACCAGATGCTCGGCGCCCTTGCGCAGGATCAGATCGGCGCGCGGGCGGGTCGGCAGGATGTTCTCGCGCAGGTTCTTGAGGTTGATTTTGGCCCACAGACCCTCGGCAATGGCGCGGGCCGCGTCTTCCGACAATTGCGAATAGCGGTGGAAGAAGGATTGGGGATTGCGGAACGCCGTCTCCCTGAGACGCATGAAGCGGGTGATGTACCAGTTGTGGATCATCTCCTCGTCGGCGTCGATGTAGATCGAGAAGTCGAAGAAATCGGAGACGAAGGGCACGTATTTGCCGTCCTGCGGCAGGTCGCCCGCCTGTAGCACGTTGAGGCCCTCGAAGATAAGAATGTCGGGCCGGTCGATGGTGACGAACTCGCCGGCCACCACATCGTAGGTCAGATGCGAATAGACGGGCGCTCGCACGTTCGGCTGGCCGGACTTGATCGCCGACAGGAAGCGCAGGATCGCCCCGACATCGTAGCTGTCGGGAAAGCCCTTGCGCTCCATCAGGTTTTCGCGGCGCAGAACCTCGTTGGGCAGCAGGAAACCGTCGGTCGTGACGAGATCCACCTTGGGGCTCGACGGCCAGCGGGCGAGCAGTTCCTTCATGACGCGCGCCGTGGTTGACTTGCCGACCGCCACCGAGCCGCCCATGCCGATGATGAAGGGCGTCTTGACGGCGTCGTTCGAATTGAAAAAGACCTTCCGCTGACGAAACAGCAACTGGCTCGCCTCGACATGTGCCGAAAGCAGCCGCGACATAGACAGATAGATGCGCCGCACCTCGTCGAGGTCGATCGGATCGTAGAGCGAACTCAGCCTGCGGACCTCACTCTCGGTCAGCGTCAGTGGCGTGTCGGCGCGAAACTCCGCCCAGCGTTCCGCCGAAAAAAACCGATAAGGCGAATATTTCTCGGTCGGGACGAGTTGATCCATCGCTTTTCCCAAATTGCGCCGGCCTGTTCAGCTCCGGTCGCGCGACGCCTTTTCGGCCGTGCCGGAACGCGCGGTTCGACGTTCCAGTTCGGCCATCACATCCGAAGTCGAAACCCCTGCGATCGTCAGCACGACCAGCCAATGATAAAGAAGATCGGCGCTTTCCGAAATGATAGCTTTGTCGTCGCCTTTGACGGCCGCAATCACCGTCTCGACCGCCTCCTCGCCGAGCTTCTGCGCCGCTTTCTCAATGCCGTGCTCATAGAGCTTCGCCGTCCACGATTCCGGATCGCCGGAGCGGGCGCGCGTTGCGATGATCCTCTCCAGATCGGCGAGCGAAAAATCCGTCATCGAAAATCCCTGTATGACGGTCAGGCGATGGAGTCCAGCCGCACGGCCAAGCCGGCCTTCGCCATATGGGCCTTGGCCTCGGCTATGGTGAACGTTCCGAAATGGAAGATCGAGGCGGCAAGCACCGCCGTCGCATGGCCGTCGCGGATGCCCGAGACCATGTGGTCGAGCGTGCCGACGCCGCCCGAGGCGATCACCGGAGCGCGCACGGCATCTGCCACAGCGCGGGTCAGCGCTATGTCGTAGCCGGCCTTGGTGCCGTCGCGGTCCATCGAGGTGAGCAATATCTCGCCGGCGCCGAGGTCGACCACCTTTCGCGCGAACTCGACCGCGTCGATGCCGGTTTTTTCCCGGCCGCCATGCGTAAAAATCTCCCAGCGGTCGGCTTCACCCGGGCCCGAAACCTTCTTGGCGTCGATGGCGACGACGATGCACTGATTGCCGAATTTTTGCGCGGCCTCGGCGACGAAATCCGGGTTTCTCACGGCCGCGGTGTTGATCGAGACCTTGTCGGCTCCCGCGAGCAGCAGTTTTCTTATGTCGGCGACCTGGCGCACGCCGCCGCCGATGGTCAACGGCATGAAGCATTGCTCGGCGGTGCGGGCGACGACATCGAAGATCGTCTCGCGGTTTTCCGACGAGGCGGTGATGTCGAGGAAGCACAGTTCGTCGGCGCCGGCGGCGTCATAGGCCTTGGCCGCCTTGACCGGATCGCCGGCATCGACCAGGTCAACGAAGTTGACGCCCTTGACGACGCGGCCGTCCTTGACGTCGAGGCAGGGAATGACGCGGGCTTTGAGCATTATGATTTCCTCAGCGCCGCGAGAAAGTTGACCAGAAGCGTCGAGACCGCCGGCGGGACCTTGCGGGCCACGTCGACCGATGGATCGTATGCCGAGATTGTCATGCCGGAAACCGGGAAGGATTGCGCCAGGTTGCAGACAGTCTTTCGAAGCTGGACCGGATCGGGTCCGCCAGGCGTAGCGTAGCGATTCACACGCAGCGTCTCCGGATCGTGAACGTCGAGATCGAGGTGCAGATGGAGGCGGGTCGCTCCGGCCGAAATGAGTTTGCCGGCCTGACCGACCGCTTCCTCGCAAGACGCGCGAACGACCGGCAGTCTATCGAGAAGCAATTTCTCATCCGGGTCGAGATCGCGCGCATCGACCAGCAGGCAGCGTTCCGGCTCGATCGCCCGGAAGCCCGGTATCGCAGCCGTCATCGGGCGCCAGCACAGTCCCAGAATGGAAGACAGAGCCATCCCGTCCAGGAATCCAAAACCGGACGTTTCCGGCGTGTTGATATCGCCATGCTGATCGAACCAGGCGATCGAGTCCGCGGTTTCGCCGGCGACCCCGCCCGCAGCGGTCAGGCAATTGCCGGCCAGGACAATCGGGAACCGGCCATCTTCGCATGCAGCGCGAACCTGTGCGGCAACAGCAGTGCAAACGGCAAAGCCGGTTGCAATTTCTCTTCCCGGAACATCTCCGACCCTGCCAATGTCATGAACGATCAGGTCGTGGCCGCGAGACTGGAGGGCATCTACAAGTCCGGCGGAAAGCAGCGCTTCGGGGCCGAGTCCGCATCCGGACCGATAGTGACCGCTGTCATAGGGCGCCAGCACGACGGCGAGTTTCATCGGCGCCCTCCTAAGGTCGATCGCCGCGCAAGATCGCCAGGGCTTCCTGCGGGTCGATGCGCCCGTCATAGAGCGCGCGGCCCGATATCGCGCCTTCGAGCTTTTTCGCGTCGGGCATGGTCATGCGGACGATGTCGGCGATCGAAGCGAGGCCGCCCGAGGCGATCACCGGGATCGACACTGCGTCGGCAAGATCGATCGTCGCTTCCCAGTTGATGCCGGCCAGAATGCCGTCGCGATCGATGTCGGTGTAGATGACCGCCGCGACGCCCGCGCCCTCGAACTTTTTTGCCAGCTCGATTGCGCCGAGTTCGGACGCCTCGGCCCAGCCCTCGACCGCAACCTTGCCGCCCTTGGCGTCAATGCCGACCGCGACCTTGCCCGGAAATTTCTTGCAGGCTTCCTTGACCAGATCGGGATTGCGCACCGCCACGGTGCCTAAGATGACCCGCGCCAGGCCCTTGCCGAGCCAGCCTTCGATGTCGGCCAGCGTGCGGATGCCACCGCCGAGCTGAACCGGGTTTTTCGTCGCCGCAAGGATCGCCTCGACCGCCGCGCCGTTGACGCTCCCGCCGGCAAACGCCCCGTTCAGGTCGACGACGTGCAGCCATTCGAATCCCTGATCCTCGAAGGTCTTGGCCTGAGCCGCCGGGTCGGCGTTGTAGACCGTCGCCTGCTCCATGTCGCCGAGCTTCAGGCGCACGCACTGGCCGTCCTTCAGGTCGATGGCGGGGAAGAGGATCACCGCCTCAAGCCCCTTCGACGACGGCGAAATGCGCGTTCGAATAGGCCTGCCTGAGCTTCAGCGCCGCCTGGTATTCCGGCGAGTGGAAGCAGTCGAGCGCGGTCTGGTAGGAATCGAACTCGATCACGACGAGGCGCGACGCAGCCGGCCCCTCGAAAACCTGCCCCTGACCGCCGCGCACCAGAAACTTCGCGCCGTATTTGTCGAAGGCCGCTTTGTTGGCGGCGATGTATTTCGGATAGTTTTCCGGGTCGGTCACATCGACCATCGCCATCCAGTAGCCCTTCTTGCTCATGGTCTCCACCTCAGGAAATTGGCGATCAGCGCCAGGCCCAGCGCCTGGCTCTTCTCGGGATGAAACTGCGTGCCCGCCAGATTGTCTCGCGCCACCGCCGCGGTCACCGGCCCGCCATAGTCGGTCACGGCCAGCACCTGCGCCGGGTCGGTTGCGTCGAGATGATAGGAATGGACGAAATAAGCGTGCAGTCCGCTGTCGCCGGTCGCAATGCCCTCGAACAGCGGATGCGCATGTTTCACGTGAATCGTGTTCCAGCCGATCTGCGGGATCTTGAGCGCCGGGTCGGCGGGCGTGATCTCCTTCACGTCGCCGGCGATCCAGCCGAAGCCCTTGGTCACGGTCTTCTCCAGCCCGCGCTCGGACATGAGCTGCATGCCGACGCAGATGCCGAGGAACGGCCTGCCCTTCGCGATCGCCACCTCCTCGATCGCTTCGTCCATGCCTTCCACCGCCGCCAGGCCGGCGCGGCAATCGGCATAGGCGCCCACGCCCGGCAGCACGATGCGATCGGCGCTGCGGACGCGCCCTGCGTCGGCCGTCAGGTCTATCTCGGCCGCGATTCCGGCTTCCCGCGCGGCGCGCTGGAACGCCTTGGTGGCCGAGCGCAGATTGCCCGAGCCGTAATCGATGATGGCGACCCGCATGTCAGGCTTTCCCGGGATAGCTGAACAGTCCGAGCGCCGGGCCCGAGCGCCGGAACGGAACGGACTGCGGCGCAGCGGGCGGGCTCGGCTCCGGCCGACCGGTGCTTTCAAGCCGCTCGGCATCGAACAGGTAGCGCGCCTCGGCGTCGTCGAATGAATCCGCCTCGACCACGCCCCATTCGCGCCAGCCGCGGCGGCGCAGCGCCGCAATGCGGAGCGCAGCGCCCTCGATACCGACATAGACCGAAACCAGCAGCGACAGAAGCGTGCCGGCCCAGCCGAGATCCGCTACCTCGCCAACCGCCGCGAGCACCATCGCCACTGCAAACGCGACGATCGCCTCGATCCACAGCCGATGCCAGAGCAGCCATATCGGCGGCGTCAGGAACCCGAACAGATGGAAGCCGTCGCGCACCAGCACGGCGTCGGCGCGTTTCGGCGGCTCCATGACGACATAGACGGCCACAGTTAGCCTCCCAGCGTGCCCTTGGTCGACGGAACAGCATCCGGCTGGCGCGGGTCGCGCTCGAGCGCCGCCCGCAGCACCCGCGCCACCGCCTTGAAGCAGGTTTCGGCGATATGGTGATTGTTGGCGCCATGGAGATTGGCGACGTGCAGCGTCACTCCGGCATTCTGCGCCAGCGCCTGGAAGAATTCGCGCACCAGCTCGGTGTCGAACGTGCCGATCTTGGGCGAGGAGAACGAAACATCCCAGACGAGAAACGGCCGGCCCGAGACGTCGATCGCCGCCCGCGTCAGCGTCTCATCCATGGCAAGGTCGATCGAGGCGTAGCGCATGATGCCGCGCCGGTCGCCGAGCGCCTTGGCCAGCGCCTGGCCGATGGCGATGCCGCAGTCCTCCACCGTGTGATGGTCGTCAATGTGCAGGTCGCCCTTGGCCGTGACCTTCATGTCAATCAGCGAATGCCGCGACAGCTGGTCGAGCATATGGTCGAAGAAGCCGACACCCGTCGCCATTTCGGAGCGCCCCGCGCCGTCGATGTCGACGGAGATGGCGATCTCGGTTTCCCTGGTCTTGCGGCTGATCTCGGCGGAGCGGGAGGCCATGGGCGGTCCTTGCGTTTCAGAAATGTGAGCCTTCTATCAGCATGGTTTGGCGAAGGAAAGTTGCGGTGCCGCTTCAACGTTGGCGGTTTGCGCAATGCTCCTTCCTTCGTCATCCCAGCCCAAATGAGCGGAGCGAGTGCCAGCCGGGATCCATTCCGGAACACCGAAGGCAGCCGCCACGTCCAGAATCCCTTCGAAAGTGGATAGAATCCACCTCCATTCCGGCTCGTTCGTAAAAAGAACTGTTGCGGATCAAGGGTATAACAGCCGGCGGGAAGAATCTTCGCACCGGATTTGTTCACACATCCCGCACCTCCCGCATAATTGCAGCCGTCCTTCCTGCCGGGAACGCTCCGG